>NZ_VMLS01000045.1:0-5938 GCF_013276805.1 Streptococcus sp. 1449 | reverse complement strand
CTTTGTCCATCTGGTTTTTGACTTCTTGCAATGTTGGCATTTCTTTTTCCTCCAATCTTCCCAAAAACAAAAGAGACATAGCCAAAATAGATTGCTCCACTTTATGCTATACCTCTGATTTTTTCAGTCAGTATTCTTTTTAAATATTATTGTTTTAGATTCCACGCTGGAGACAATCTCGCCGTCTTGTATTTTAAGCGTGATACTCCCAAATCTTGGAATCTCTAACAATTTTATTATACCATAACTTTTGAAATAAATAAAGCCATTTTGTATCTCCATTCGTTATCCTTTCATCTGTTTTAAGGGTGTCACTAGTAGTTACACCATTGCAAGGGGGTCGGTACTATCTACCCCATTTTATTATCTGTATAATACCAATACGGTAGCTACTGAATTAAAAGGTTCACTAGATGATGTACCAGAAAATTTAACGTCCAGCACTTCAACAGTTGCCATGAAGTCATTGATCTCTTTCTCAAAGTCTTCTTTTTCCCATCGTCTAGTATATTCAAATAGTTTAACTTTCATGTTGTTATCCTTTCTTTATTTTAAGATAAATTATGTAAACTAGCTTATTTTTGCCATTTTTATCTATGTTTTTTATACACTTATCGAAAATTTTAGACACTTTATTTTCGAAGTGTATAAAATTAAAAGCCTGTCATATCAAGGGTTTAAGTCCTGTTTTATACGCTTTATACACTTTATACACTAGTTTATATAATTTACGAGAAATTAGCGCTTAATACTGTAAAAGAAAAAACCTACCGTATAAAGTGTATAAGCGTCTAAAGTCCTTGGCGCTCTAGGGGTTTCAGCTCCCACACTTTTTTATCAAGTGTATAAAGTGTATAACTTATTTCTTCCTTTTCGCTCTGCCATTAAAATACCCCCGTTCATTTTTAGCTTTTTTTCGTTGTTCAGGTTTTTCCCTGCCATTAAAATATGGATGTGCGTAAGGTGCTGAATCTTCGTGCGGATAGAAACCAATGTGAAGTTGTCTCCCTGCTGGTATTGTTTTCTGTCCTACCGTTATCCAGCTTGGTAGATTGCTTTTAATTTCTCTATGCAACCCCATTTCTGTCTTGTGTAGCTTCACTCCATAATATTCTATGAATCCTTTCCAATTATGGAAAACAAAATCATTAGGTAAAAACTCACTTGATAGATCATCAGTAAAGAATGAAGATACAAAAGCAATAACTGGATTGTTATCCTCATGGTATTCTTGCAAAATCTCCTTTGATTTCTCTGGTGTGATGTCCTTTGTCGGTGTCTCAAGGGCTAGGCGTGTGAAATACTCCAATACTTCCTTCCTGTTGATGTAGTCGTCTTTAATTGCCTTGTTTGGTTTCCCTTTAAAGACCTTGGTAAATGGTAGAATCTTAAACCGCCTGTCAATCGCTGACCTGTCCCCGTTCATTCTTGGTAAGCCGTTGGATGACTGGATAATAGTCATATTCAAGCGTAGACTGTAAGGGCGTTTTCCTTTATCCTCTATAGTCATAATGTCACCAGTCGCAAGACTAAACATGTTTGACGTATCTTTGATAACTGCGTCCTTTTGTACATCGTCCCCAATAACCAAACTCTTACCTAACAGAATGGAGGTAGAAAAACGGCTTTTGTCAAACTCAGTCATCTTGAGACTTGCGACGTTCTCCATGCCTACCAAGTTAATAAGCAGCTGCTGAAAGGTTCCTTTACCAGTTCCACCCTCGCCATAAAGCCAAAAGATATTTTTTAGGGTTCTACCTGTGATAGTTGCTTTAATAATCTGAATAGCCAGATCATATAATTCTTGGTCGTTATCAAACAATTCAGCAAGCCACTTGCTGGGCTTCCAACCGTATAAAGTAGGCTCATAGGCTTCTGGGTCGTACCTTGTACGGATTTTTCTAGTTACAATAATGCTAGGTGTTAAAGGTTCAAATGTTTCTTTACTAGCGTTATATAGCTGATTTCCGATAACCGTATAATCATTTTGAATAGACTTTAACGGGCTACGTCTAGCGATTTTGTAAATCGTATCAAAGGCTTGTTTTTCTGTCGTATCTGGTTGAATGGTTGAAATTAAATCTTGAAGTAACTCGTTATCTTCTATCCAGATTCCCTTATCAGGATGATAAAAATATAAGGGCGCTTTCTGTCCCTGCGCTTCTGGTCTGATTCTCACAAATCGGATATACTTTCTAAGAAAGTCAGCAACCCCCAAAGATTTAGATGGTCTATCTTCCCCAAGATTCTTACATACGTTGAATAAAAAGTCTTGTACCCCTTTAAAGGTTTTCAGATAGCTTTCTGATTCTTCTATTGCCTTAGTGGGTTCATGCTGCTGATTCTCTTCAATGATTTTATTTACAATGTCATTGCTATTCAAAAGCCACCTCCTTATAGAATTTTGTTGCTACTTCTAGGAAATAGCTTGCTAGGTCTTTGCGTTTAACGATTGCAGAAAACAAGTCCACTAACTGGCTAAAACTGTAGCCATTCACAAATAGCAGTCGGACAAAAAGCGAAGTCTCATATCTGGTATAAATCCCGTTACAAATCAGGTCAAAAATCCAACCCTTTAACTCCACTCCAAGCCCCTGCCGTTGCTCGGTCAATTTGTTTACCTCTAAATCTTTCAGGATCGTCAGCAAGTTAGGACTAGCCAAACCTATCTCTAAATCTCTGGCCAATTCCCAGCCCTCTACTTCCTCGCTTTTGTCTTTAACTACCACATACAAGCCTTTGTAGTGAAAAGCCGTCAAACCCTCGCCTATTGGCTCAAAATAGATAAATTTATAGTGATTGCCATTCTTCCAAACTTGGGTTGGGCTAGACTTGAGAAAGCCAAACAAAGGCAATTTGTCAGCGGATAGAATTAACTCAAGCACTCTCATTCATCCACCCCCAGAAACTTCCAGATGTCGGTCACTAAATAGTAAATCATTCTTGAACCATCGTCTGGCGGTTGATAGCGTCTTAAACCCTGACTTTCCCACTTATTTAGCGTGTTGTCACTAATTTTCAATTCCTCTTTGAGTTCAATTCTATTTATCAACTTAGTCAGTCTCTGCGGTACTTTCTCATGCGCTTCCAGGTATCTTTCCACTACCTCCAGAATGCCATGCGCTAGGTCTTGCTCACTTTCTTTGCTTAAACTAAACATATCCGCCCACCTCCTTCAAGGTTTCTTTGTAGCTTTCTAGGTCGCTATTCATCAACACCGCTAGGCGCTTGCTCTCCTCCTGTACTTGGTTGTAAAAAGCCTTAGCGCCATCTAGTAACTCGCCTTTATTCGCTGGAATAAAGTACCCACTAAAAACGCCGCATCTAACCCCTACAATAGGGATGTTGTGCTTAACTACTAGACGCTTGATAATGTCACGTACAGTTCTTTCTGTTAGCTTGGTTGTCAGGCTAATTTCTGACCCTGTTATGGAGTTCTCAGCCCCTACCTTGATTAATCTTAATACTCGTTTATCGTTCTCTGATAGGCTCATCCAGTTCCTCCTCTCCTTTACTTTTATTTACAAAGGTTATTTGTCCGCTCGCTACCCCTTGCAAAATAGCTTTTTGAGTCTCTATGATTGTATCAAGGGTTTTCAAGATAGCTGTCTTAGTCTCTAAATCCAACGCTTGTTTTGTCAACAAGCCCCTAGTTACAGCTAACTTTGTTGCATTGTCCATACACGTAGCTAGAAAAATATCTTTAGTAAAATAAGGTTCATCTGGTATTTTTTCACTATCAAGGTATATCTTCACTATGTAACTCATTTCATCCCTCCGTAAACTCTTACCCCTGCAAGCTGGATATATCGCCCATAATCAGGGTTTAAATCCTCGCTAGGTGTTTCTATCGTCTGTTGGTTTTCTCGCTCTATTTGGGCGCTTTTTTTGCGGTCTCGGTGGTTTAGATAAAGTAGTAAGCCAATCAATACCACGATTAAGACAGCAGCCTGTGTGTTACTTATATCTAGTTCGTTCATGTCAGTGTTCCTCATAAATCATCATTCCACGGGTGTACTCAATCGAACTTGTCCATAAGCCCAAGAGGTTCTTTTTATCTCGTTTTTTCTTTGCAATATCAATTGCCAAAAGTTCCCAGACGTAATTTAATACTTGGTTTTTATCCATAGGATAGTCATTCTCTTTGGTTATTTCCGCTAGGTATGTGCTTATGAAAAGAAATCCATCAAAATTAGAAAGGCATTTTAAAAGATCCATATCCCCCCAAAAATTTTTATAATATGAATATTCTCTCCACTCTAATTCTCCTATTACCTCAGATACTACTCTCTGTTTCATCCTTTCCGTCTGTTCCTTGAGTGTTTCCTGTTGTTCATGGTATTCTGTGCTAGTTAGTTCATTATAAATATCGTCTAAGTCGTTCAATACTTTACTGATTTCCCTTTTAGCTAATGCAGTTCCATTTCCTACAAGAATTTCTTGTATTTCTTCTAAATTTGTTGAAATAGCTTCTAATTTATCTGCTATCATATTTTCCTCCGTTGACCTTTTAATTATCGTTTCTTATACAGGATATCCTCACACTCAGAGTCGCCAAGTTGAAAGCGTGAGAAAGTACCAGTTTAAAGAGTTGGCGCTCTATGCTTTTCAAAACCTTTTCTAATTGCTTGCCTGCTCTTCGGTTTTATTAGTTTTTCTTAGTTTTGCTATTTACTCATAAATCTCTGACAACTCTTTATAGATGTCATCTGGTATTGCTCGCATTGCTTTCTGTTGCAATTCAATCGCCTTGGTCTTGTCGTTGTCCTTACTGGTGTTTGACTCAATGATTCCAGTTAAGGCTAAAACCTGTCTAAAATATAAATCCATTTTCAAACGTTGACCGGCACTGACCTCTTCTTTTATCTCCTGCTTGCTTCTTAGTAGGAAAATCTCACTAAATTCCCCATCTTCTACCCTGTAGTCAATAACTTTACGGTAACGCCAATTTGATAAACGTCCCTTGATGGCTTTTTCTGACCAAGTTGGTAAAGCGTCTAGTATTAAGTCTACTGTGATGATTCCATTTTCTTCTTGTATGTTTCTTAGTATTTCTTGTGTAAATACTTGTTTTCCCATTCTTTACCTCATTTTTTGGGTACGCAAAAAGCGCACTCTATTTCTATGTTTGACAAATAAGAGTACGCATGATAAGATATTTACGTACCTCATTTGTGGGGGCGGATACTTTGCAACTTCTCGGATTGGCGTTTGACAAGTTGCAAGGTATTTTTTATTTAGTAAGATTTTCAAAGGCTTTTCTCAAGGTTTCAGGTTTTGTCAAACCATTCTTTTTACCGTACTCTTCCAGCTTACTATTTAGCTGTTCGCTAACTCTGACTGTTAATTTTACGGTATTAGAGTTTTCTCCCTTCGGACGTCCTACTTTCTTTATTTTGTCAGTCATCGGATTGCCTCCTTTCTTGACGACATAAATTATTATAATTCTTGTCGTCTTAAATGTCAACCCCTAAACCGAAAAAAATTTAAAATCTTCCCAGCGTACCTTATTTTATTTTCAATGTACTAGCGGAAACCGCTGTATTATGCTATAATCAAGGTATAGAAAAAATATCTATACTCTTGATTCAGTCGCTTGCTTCTGTCGCCAAACGTTCAGCAAGTGACTTTTTTGTTGTCGTTTTTAATCTTCATGTCTAGGTTTTCTATAAATCAGTTGACGGCTTTCCACTAACTCAGCGATAAAAGCTAGGTTATTGGCCGTATTTTCTATTAAGTCGTCAAGCACACCCTTGTTTTCAGGTAATGCCATAGCTTCAGCCACACTCACGGCATCATCTAGCCATGTTTTAAATTCTTTAAAGTTCATTTCTTTTCTCCTTTTTTTGTTATCAATCCCCAGTGGTAAAGCACCAGTGGAGTATCTTGTAGATGTAATATAGTATTGCGATTGGGTTACTCCTTCCGTTCTTATTCG
>NZ_VMLS01000044.1:0-39458 GCF_013276805.1 Streptococcus sp. 1449 | reverse complement strand
GTCCAATGGTCTTGATGTTGGGAAGGCTGATTAAAGAATAATGGAATAGAATTAGTCTCTAGTATATTCGCTTTTATTATTCATTAAAAATTGTAGGGGCAAGTTTGAAAAAATAAAAGTTAGTTGATTGATTACTTCTCTAAATTTTGGGCACACTAAAAAGAGGTCTTGATACCCAACCTTTAAAATTAAAGCACCTTGAATCCGTGCTGTTGTGCAAAACGAACGGCATCTTGGACAGACATTGTCTTATCTGAATTTCTTATTTCTGTAAGACCTTGTAATCTTGGATTATAACTCTCCTGTTTTAAAAGTACGTGGTAGATGGCAACCAATAATCTGCGACAGATAGCGATGATAGCTTTTCGATGCCATATAAATAATTTTTAACATGAGGGGGCTCCCTTCATAAAATTTGAGTCTGCCTATCCCTTGACTATTCTTTCCTTTCACAAACGAGTCGCTTATTCAATTATAAGTTTACGTGCTCTTAGTCACAGTTCTTGTGCTTGATGGAAAGAATGACACCTATAAAAATGCGAGGTAGTGGCTGTACCACTCACTTATTCACCTCCCCGTGATTTGTAGTAGTGATAGGCTTTCTCACTGTTATTATAAAACAAAGAGCACAACACTTTTTCATTCTGTGTTGTGCCTTGAGTGAAACGAAAGGAATGAATTATAAAAATGAAGAAAACATTTTATCGCAAATTCGGTATTTCAATTATTGCTAGTACTTTATTAGCTAGTCAGCTACCGACAGTATCTGCGTTGACTGTTATTTCAAGTACAGGCGAGGAGTATGAGGTAAGTGAAACATTACAAGAGGATCCAGGAACTAATAATTTTTCACTTCCCGATGTTTCACCGACTTATGGTCAATATTATACAAATCAGTCAGAAGTCATTATTGGCAAAAATGATTTAGTTAAGGTAAAAAATACTTTACAATATCCTTACTCTACATCAGCTTATGTAGAGTAAGAATTTCGTGGTGTGAAAAATGGTAAAGATGTAACTTATCGAGGGAGTGCCAATTTTATAAAGGATAATGTCCTTATTACTGCTGCTCATAATATTTATAAACATGAGTTTGGTAAAGATGCAGAAGAACTATATGTTACTCCTGCTCGTACTCCAAATAGTGTGCCGTTTGGTCGGATAAAAGTAAAAGAAGCTCGCTATTTAAAAGAATTTCGAAATACTGATCCAGATGAGCTTACTACCTATGACTTAGCAGTTTTAATTTTGGAAGAACCGATTGGCGCTCAATTGGGGACGTTAGGACTTCCCAATAATTTAGAAAATACTAAAAATCTAGATGTAACAGTTACGGGATATTCTGCTGTTAATAAGGATATTAAGCAGATGTATACTGATACAAAAACGATACTTCAAGATACAAATGATTTTTTATTCTATCAAGTAGATACTTTGCGTGGTGCAAGCGGTTCAGCAGTATATGATTCTACCAATAGGGTTGTCGGAGTTCATACCAATGGGAGTGAGGCAGAACAAATGAATTATGCTGTCAAGTTAAATGAGAAGGCTCTATCTTTCATCTACTCTGTTATTCGAGGGCATTCTATTGATGGTTGGAAATTGATTGGTGGTACTTGGTACTATTATAAGAACAGTACGAAACAAACAGGTTGGCAAAAGATAAATGACACTTGGTACTATCTAGACGCCTCCGGTAAGATGCTCACAGATTGGCAAAAAGTAAATGGGAAATGGTATTATCTGGAAACCTCTGGTTCAATGGCAACAGGTTGGAAATATGTACGAGGCAGATGGTATTACTTAGATAATAAAAATGGAGACATGAAAACCGGTTGGATAAAAGTGGGAGGAAATTGGTATTATCTCAATTCAAGTGGAGCAATGGTTACAGGTAGCCAAACTATTGATGGGAAAGTTTATAATTTCGCTTCATCTGGTGAGTGGATTTAATATTGGAGGTATATATAAATGAAACTTTTGAAAAAAACTATGCAAGCTGGACTAACAGTAATTTTCTTTGGTTTGCTAGCTACGAATACAGTATTTGCAGATAACTCTGAAGGATGGCAGTTTGTCCAAGAAAACGGTAGAACCTATTACAAAAAGGGGGACCTCAAAGAAACGGACTGGCGAGTGATTGATGGGAAGACCTATTATTTTGATTATAATGGCGAAATGGTTGTTGGTTGGCAGTACATTCCAATGCCAGTTAAAGGATATACAATTGGTCCTTACCCTAATGGTATCAGATTAGAAGGTTCCCCAATGCCAGAATGGTACTACTTTGACGAAAATGGAGTGCTACAAGAGTTTGTTGGTTGGCAAGAATTAGAGCTAAAATATTCCTTAACCGTTGGGAAAAAACATGGTGAAGGCTGGGAAGGTCCCGAAGTTCTTAAATTAGCATACTACTACTTTGATCAAGATCATTATTTAAAGACAGGTTGGCTTTATGATCAATCTAACTGGTATTACCTAGCAAAAACAGGAAATTCTGGGAATAAGAATCTTGGTGGTGAAAGACGTGTAGGTTGGATAAATGATGGTTCAGCTTGGTACTATCTAGATTCAGAAACTGGTATCATGCAAACTGGTTGGAAGCAAATTGGCAATAAGTGGTACTACCTCCGTTCATCAGGTGCAATGGCAACAGGTTGGGCTTATGTTGGTAATAACTGGTACTATCTTCGTTCATCAGGTGCAATGTCCACAGGTTGGGTGAAAGATGGTTCAATATGGTACTATCTAAATGCAAGTAATGGAGATATGAAAACAGGCTGGTTCCAAATCAATGGTAAATGGTATTATGCCTATGGTTCAGGTGCTCTAGCTGTTAATACCACAGTAGATGGTTACTACGTAAACTATAATGGTGAGTGGGTTAAGTAACGAATGCTAATCGTAACTGTAGTTGATACTTAACTTATTAAAAAGAGCTTTTTTCTACCATTTGTCAACTCTATCAATTTTTAAGAATTAAATGAGTCAAGACAGTAGCTATTCAGTATGTTTATCTACTGTAGTAGGTTGAAGAAAAACTAAGAATGAGAAAGGACGAAGTTAGTCCTTTCTTTTTTATGTGACTATACTTTCTATTCAAATGAGCTTTTAACCGATTGATTGAGCCAATCAACTCTTAAAACCAAAGAGCAATTTCTCGCTTAGCTGACTCTTCTGAATCTGAACCATGTACAACATTTTGGATAGTCTCATTTTCTCCAGCAGCTTTTGCAAAATCAACTCGAATAGTTCCTGGTAAAGCTTCTTCTGGATCAGTTGCACCCATCATGGTCCGCCAAGTTTCGATTACTTTGGGATCAGAAATGATACCTACAAGAACCGGTCCTGAAGTCATAAATTCACGAATCGGTGGGTAAAAACTTTGACCAACCAAGTCCTGATAGTGCTGGTCAATTAACTCTTCTGAAAGCTGTGTACGCAACTCCAATTTTTCAATTGTAAATCCACGTTGTTCGATACGTTTCAACACTTCACCCACTAGTCCTCTTTTTACACCATCTGGTTTAATGATAAAAAATGTTTGTTCCATACCTGTCTCCTTTGTCAGCTTCTTTCTTTTATTTTACCACATTCCATGGAAAAATGGAGAAAGTTTTCAGAAAAGAGAAAGAGAACCCGAAGGCTCTCTCATCTGCTTTTATTCTACTGTTTCTTCCACAGTTTCAACGGCAGTATCCACAACTACTTCTGTTGTTTCTTCATTCCCTTCTTCCTCTACTGGAGGATTAAGGTATTCTTCTTCGTTGATAGCATGTGGTTCAAGGTTACGGTAGCGAGCCATACCAGTACCTGCTGGGATGATCTTACCGATGATAACATTTTCTTTAAGTCCAAGGAGATGGTCTTTCTTACCACGGATAGCCGCGTCAGTAAGGACACGAGTTGTTTCCTGGAAGGAAGCCGCTGACAAGAAACTGTTGGTTTCAAGTGAGGCTTTGGTAATTCCCATGAGGACTGGGCGACCTGTCGCTGGAACACCACCTGCGATAAGGACATCTTTGTTGGCATCTGTAAAGTCATTGATATCCATGAGGGTACCCATGAGAAGATCTGTGTCACCTGGATCCATGACACGGACTTTACGAATCATTTGACGAACCATTACCTCGATGTGTTTGTCACCGATTTCTACCCCTTGGCTACGGTAAACTTTTTGTACTTCACCGAGAAGGTAAGTTTCAACTGACAAGACATCACGAACTGCAAGGAGACGTTTTGGTTGGATAGAACCTTCTGTAAGAGCAGCACCACGCGCTACTTGGTCCCCAACTTCAACACGCATACGAGCTGTAAATGGAACAACGTACTCACCTTCGCCAGTTTCACCCTTAACAAAGACTTTCTTGGTACGAGTTGATGCATCTTCTTCGATAGCGGTAACTTGTCCTTTAACCTCTGTGATAACCGCTTCCCCTTTAGGATTGCGGGCTTCAAAGATTTCTTGGACACGAGGAAGACCCTGAGTGATATCGGTATTTGAGGCAACCCCACCCGTGTGGAAGGTACGCATTGTAAGCTGTGTACCAGGTTCCCCGATAGATTGGGCAGCGATTGTACCAACTGCTTCACCAACTTCAACTGCATCACCAGTCGCCAAGTTGATACCGTAACAATGACGGCAGACACCATGACGAGTGTTACATGTAAATACTGAGCGGATAGTCACTTCTTCCACACCAGCATTGACAATTTCACGCGCCTTGTCTTCTGTAATCAATTCATTTGGACCAATGATAACTGCACCAGTTTCTGGATGTTTAACAGTTTTCTTAGTGTAACGACCATTGAGACGCTCTTCGAGAGACTCGATCATCTCTTTTCCTTCTGCGATAGAACGGATCAAGAGACCACGGTCAGTTCCACAGTCGTCCTCACGGATGATAACGTCTTGGGCAACGTCAACCAAACGACGAGTCAAGTAACCTGAGTCGGCTGTCTTAAGGGCCGTATCGGTCATACCTTTACGGGCACCGTGAGTTGAGAAGAACATTTCGAGTACCGACAAACCTTCGCGGAAGTTTGAAAGGATTGGCAATTCCATGATACGTCCGTTCGGAGCAGCCATCAGACCACGCATACCGGCAAGCTGTGAGAAGTTTGAGATGTTACCACGAGCTCCAGAGTCCATCATCATAACGATTGGGTTCTTAGGATCTTGGTTGGCAATCAAACGTTTCTCAAGTTTTTCACGGGCAGCACGCCATTCAGCTGTAACGGCATTGTATCGCTCGTCGTCTGTGATCATACCACGACGGAATTGTTTGGTGATTTGTTCTACACGTTTATGTGATTCTTCGATGATTTCAGCCTTATCATCAACGACTGGGATATCGGCAATACCCACTGTCAATCCCGCAAGAGTTGAGTGGTGGTAACCGAGGTTCTTCATACGGTCAAGTAGGGCAGAAGTTTCTGTCGTACGGAAACGTTTGAAGATTTCAGCGATGATATTTCCAAGGTTTTTCTTCTTGAATGGAGGGTTGAGTTCAAGTTTGCTGATAGCTTCCTTGATATCTCCACCAAGTGGCAAGAAGTATTTAGCAGGAACGCCTTCTGTCAAGTTGGCATTGTTTGGTTCTTGCAAGTATGGTAGACCCTCTGGCATGATGTCGTTGAAGAGGATTTTACCAACTGTTGTAAGCAAGACCTTGTGTTTTTGCTCTTCTGTCCAAGGCTTGTTGAGGCTGTCTGTTGCGATACCAACACGTGAGTGGAGGTGAACATAACCATTACGGTAAGCCATAACCGCTTCATCACGGTCTTTGAAGACCATTCCTTCACCTTCACGACCAGCTTCTTCCATGGTCAAGTAGTAGTTACCCAAAACCATGTCCTGAGATGGAGTAACAACTGGTTTACCATCTTTCGGGTTCAAGATGTGCTCAGCAGCGAGCATCAAGATACGAGCTTCTGCTTGGGCTTCTTCTGAAAGCGGTACGTGGATGGCCATTTGGTCCCCGTCAAAGTCAGCATTGTAGGCTTCACAGACAAGCGGGTGCAAGCGAAGGGCCTTACCATCAATCAAGACTGGCTCGAAGGCTTGGATACCCAAACGGTGAAGGGTCGGTGCGCGGTTCAAAAGCACTGGGTGTTCTTTGATCACTTCTTCAAGGATATCCCAGATACGCTCATCTCCGCGTTCCACCAAGCGTTTAGCTGCTTTGACGTTTTGCACGATATCACGAGCGACGATCTCACGCATGACAAATGGTTTAAAGAGCTCGATCGCCATTTCACGTGGCACACCACATTGGTACATCTTAAGCGTTGGACCAACGGCGATAACGGAACGTCCTGAGAAGTCAACACGTTTACCGAGCAAGTTTTGACGGAAGCGTCCTTGTTTACCTTTAAGCATGTGACTCAATGATTTAAGAGGACGGCTACCTGGTCCTGTGATTGGACGACCACGACGACCATTGTCAATCAAAGCGTCAACCGCTTCTTGAAGCATACGCTTCTCATTTTGAACGATGATACCTGGTGCATTCAACTCAAGCAAACGAGCCAAACGGTTGTTACGGTTGATAACACGGCGGTAAAGGTCGTTCAAGTCAGATGAGGCAAAACGGCCACCATCCAACTGCAACATTGGACGAAGATCTGGTGGAATAACCGGAAGGATGTTGAGAATCATCCATTCAGGTTTGTTTCCAGACTTGTAAAAGGCATCCAAAACATCCAAACGACGGATGGCTTTGACACGTTTTTGTCCAGTAGCTGTTTTCAACTCTTCTTTGAGTTCAGCAATTTCTTTTTCAAGATCTACTTGTTTCAAAAGGTCTTGGATGGCTTCGGCACCCATCTTGGCAACGAATGATCCATAACCATACTCACGCAAGCGCTCACGATATTCGCGCTCTGTCATGATAGACTTGTGCTCAAGTGGTGTATCCTTAGGATCAATCACCACATAAGCCGCAAAGTAGATAACTTCCTCGAGGGCACGAGGGCTCATATCAAGGGTCAAGCCCATACGGCTTGGAATCCCCTTGAAGTACCAGATGTGAGATACAGGAGCTTTCAATTCGATATGCCCCATACGCTCACGACGAACTTTTGTACGCGTTACTTCAACCCCACAACGGTCACAAACAATTCCTCTGTAACGAATGCGTTTGTACTTACCACAAGCACATTCCCAGTCTTTTGTAGGACCAAAGATAACTTCATCAAAGAGTCCTTCACGTTCTGGTTTCAAGGTACGGTAATTGATTGTTTCAGGTTTTTTGACTTCTCCATAAGACCATGAACGGACTTTACTTGGAGAAGCTAGGGTGATTTGCATACTTTTAAAACGATTTACATCAACCACTATTTCTTCCCTTTCTATTCTAAGTGAACTGCTTTTTCTTATTCAGCAGCTTCTTCTGTTGCTTCCGCTTTTGTTGCTTTCTCAGCTTCTTCAGCTTCAAAGGCCGCTTTAGCCTCTTGTGCTGCTTTTTCGCGGGCTTTTTCAAGGTCATCTACGTGGATGACATCTTCGTCCATTCCTTCATCCAAGTCGCGAAGTTCCACTTCTTGGTCATCTTCGTCTAGGACACGCATGTCAAGACCAAGAGATTGCAATTCTTTGACAAGAACTCGGAAGGATTCTGGAACACCTGGTTTTGGAATTGGTTTTCCTTTTGTAATGGCTTCATAAGCTTTCAAACGTCCGTTGATATCGTCAGACTTGTAAGTCAAGATTTCTTGAAGGACATTTGATGCACCATAGGCTTCAAGAGCCCAAACCTCCATCTCACCGAAACGTTGTCCACCAAACTGAGCCTTACCTCCGAGTGGTTGTTGGGTAACAGTTGAGTAAGGTCCGACTGAACGAGCGTGCAATTTATCATCAACCATGTGGTGGAGTTTGATCATGTACATGACACCAACTGACACACGGTTATCAAACGGTTCACCAGTACGGCCATCGTAAAGAATTGTTTTGGCATCGCTATCCATACCAGCTTCTTTAACAGTTGACCAAAGGTCTTCAGAACTTGCTCCGTCAAAGACTGGTGTTGCGATGTGAATACCAAGAGTACGAGCAGCCATACCAAGGTGGAGCTCCATAACCTGACCGATATTCATACGTGATGGCACCCCAAGTGGGTTCAACATGATATCGACTGGAGTTCCATCTGGAAGGTAAGGCATGTCTTCTACAGGAACGATACGAGAGACAACCCCTTTATTTCCGTGACGTCCGGCCATCTTATCTCCGACCTTGATCTTACGTTTTTGAGCAATGTAGACGCGAACCAGCATGTTGACACCTGATTGCAACTCATCTCCATTTGCACGTGTAAAGATTTTAACATCACGAACGACACCATCGGCACCGTGTGGTACACGAAGAGAAGTGTCGCGCACTTCACGAGACTTGTCTCCGAAAATAGCGTGCAAGAGACGTTCTTCAGCTGAAAGGTCTTTCTCACCCTTAGGTGTTACTTTACCTACAAGGATATCACCTTCTTTAACCTCAGCACCGATACGGATAATACCCATTTCGTCAAGGTCTTTAAGAGCGTCTTCCCCAACATTTGGAATTTCACGAGTAATTTCTTCAGGTCCAAGCTTTGTATCGCGTGTTTCTGATTCGTATTCTTCAAGGTGGACAGATGTGTAGACATCGTCTTTCACCAAGCGTTCGCTCATGATAACAGCATCCTCGAAGTTGTAACCTTCCCAAGTCATGTAGGCAACGATTGGGTTTTGTCCAAGCGCCATTTCTCCATTTTCCATAGAAGGTCCATCAGCGATGAAATCGCCTTTTTCAACGACATCACCAACTTTTACGAGAGTGCGTTGGTTGTAAGCAGTACCTGAGTTTGAACGACGGAATTTTTGGATGTGGTAAACGTCCAATGAACCATCTTCACGACGAACTTCTACCTTGTCAGCATCTGCGTAAGTAACTTTACCATCATACTGAGCAATCACAGCAGCTCCTGAATCGTGGGCTGCTTGGTATTCCATACCAGTACCAACGTAAGGTGCCTGAGGATTGATCAATGGCACAGCCTGACGTTGCATGTTGGCTCCCATGAGGGCACGGTTGGAGTCATCGTTTTCCAAGAAAGGAATACATGCTGTCGCAACGGCAACTACCTGTTTTGGTGATACGTCCATGTAGTCAACAACATTAGCTGGATACTCTTGGTTGACCCCTTGGTGACGTCCCATGACAATCTTCTCAGCAAAGGTTCCATCTTCGTTCAGACGAGAGTTTGCCTGAGCTACAGTATATTCATCTTCTTCATCGGCTGTCAACCAAACGATTTCGTTTGTAACAACGCCTGTTTCACGGTCAACCTTACGGTATGGTGTTTGAACAAAACCATATTTGTTCAAATGTCCGTAAGATGACAAGTTATTGATCAAACCGATGTTAGGTCCTTCAGGTGTCTCGATAGGACACATACGACCATAGTGAGTGTAGTGCACGTCACGTACTTCATATCCGGCACGGTCACGAGTCAAACCACCAGGTCCTAAGGCTGACAAACGGCGTTTGTGAGACAACTCAGAAAGTGGGTTGTGTTGGTCCATGAACTGTGACAACTGTGATGAACCAAAGAATTCTTTCACCGCAGCTGTTACAGGACGGATATTGATAATTTGTTGTGGTGTCAAGACTTCGTTATCTTGAACAGACATACGTTCACGGACATTACGTTCCATACGAGAAAGTCCAAGACGTACTTGGTTGGCAAGCAATTCACCAACCGCACGAATACGACGGTTTCCAAGGTGGTCGATGTCATCTACACGGCCAAGGCCTTCAGCCAAGTTGAGGAAGTAGCTCATCTCAGCAAGGATATCAGCAGGAGTGACGATACGAACCTTGTCATCTGGATTAGCATTACCAATAATTGTTACGACACGGTCTGGGTCAGTTGGTGCAACAACCTTGAATTTTTGAAGAACAACTGGCTCAGTCACAACGGCTGCATCATTTGGAATGTAAACAATCTTGTTCAGGTCGCCATCCAAATGGCTTTCAATGCTTTCAATCACACTACGAGTCATAACAGTTCCAGCTTCTACCAAGATTTCTCCTGTTTCAGGATCTACCAATGGCTCTGCAATGGTTTGGTTGAGCAAGCGTGTTTTAACATTGAGTTTTTTATTGATCTTGTAACGACCGACAGCTGCTAAGTCATAGCGACGTGGGTCAAAGAAACGAGCCACAAGCAAGCTACGTGAGCTTTCAGCTGTCTTAGGCTCACCTGGACGAAGGCGTTCGTAAATTTCTTTCAAGGCTTCGTCGGTACGAGAGTCCATTGGGTTCTTGTGGATATCTTTTTCAACAGTGTTGCGAACCAATTCGCTGTCACCAAAGATATCAAAGATTTCATCATCACCTGAGAAACCAAGCGCACGAACCAAGGTTGTAAATGGAATCTTACGAGTACGGTCGATACGAGTGTAGGCGATGTCTTTTGAATCGCTTTCAAGTTCCAACCAAGCTCCACGGTTAGGGATAACCGTTGAACCGTAGCCCACTTTACCATTTTTATCAACTTTATCATTAAAGTAAACACCTGGTGAGCGGACCAACTGAGAAACGATAATACGTTCACCACCATTGATGATGAAAGTACCCATTTCTGTCATGATCGGGAAATCACCAAAGAAAACTTCTTGGGTTTTGATTTCGCCTGTTTCTTTATTGATCAAGCGGAAGGTTACAAAAATTGGTGCTGAGTAGCTAGCATCGTGGATACGAGCTTCTTCCAGCGTATATTTGGGTTCCTTGATTTCATATCCAACAAATTCCAACTCCATTGTGTCTGTGAAGTTTGAAATTGGCAATACATCTTCAAACACTTCCTTAAGACCGTGGTCTAGGAAATCTTTGAATGAGTCAGTTTGAATTTCAATCAAATTTGGTAAGTCAAGAACTTCTTTGATTCTTGAAAAACTACGACGGGTACGATGTTTCCCGTATTGAACGTCATGTCCTGCCAAGATGATTCTCCTTTGTAAATAAGTTCCAAGCCTTGTCAATCAGGCTTTCTAATCGTCATATGGTTGTAAAACCCCTATCACCGTGTCCCTTTGATAAATTTTCAGAATCTTTAAGTCTTTGTTACAAGCACTCAAAATCCTGAAAAAAAGCACAAAAAGAGCAGCTAAATCTGACTTTTTCAGAAGATTTAACTGCTGTGAGCCTTGTCTGGACAATATTTCAGACAAAACCTACGACAAATGATTATTTATATTATACCCTAATTAGCTAGATTTTTCAAGGGGATTCAGTAGATTTTTGGTAATCTTTTTCCCATAGAAAACTTAGCATTACATTCGAATCACACTATGGTACAAAAAACTGAAAAAGCTATTGACTGAAAATCATTTTCAAGGTATAATAAGAAACGTTAAGGCGGTATAGCCAAGTGGTAAGGCACGGCTCTGCAAAAGCTTGATCGTCGGTTCAAATCCGTCTACCGCCTTTCAATACCGAATTTATCGGAATTTATCAAGACAAAAAGCCCGTAAATTAGGGCTTTTTTATTTTTTCTTCTGATAAATACGGATAATTTTGAAAAACTTTTGGGGCAAAGTTCTTTCCATGACATAATTCCCTCATGAAATCAACTGAAAAAAGCTTCGTCACGCCTGGTGACAAAAGCCTCTAGTTTACTCTGTTTCTTCTTCTATTTCAACTTCGGTAATTTGGACTTTTACCTTGGTAACACGTCCATTTTTCACTTTATCATTGGTTAAGATAAGCTGTTTGTTTTGACTAACTAATTCATAGCTGAGTTTCTCAGTCGTTGGAATGGTCCCAACTCCTGTCAAATAATAACCAGCGATGGTATCAACGTCATCACTTTCCAGTTCAACATCAAAGTAATTATTGAAATCATTGAGGGTCATAGTTCCTTGAACAATGTAAGTATCCTCGCCAATCTGATGAACATCTATTGCTGCTTTGTCCGTTTCATCATCAATTTCACCAACAATTTCCTCTAAAAGGTCTTCCAAGGTCACCAAACCAGCCATCCCACCGTATTCATCTAGCAAGATTGCCATTTGTCTTTGGGTATTTCGCAATTCTTTTAGCAAGTCATCCACAAAAATCGTTTCAGGTACAAAAAGTGGATCTTGTAAAATTCTCTTCCAAACAATATTATCAAAACCGTCCACAAAACCAGCCTTAAGGAGACTCTTGGTGTGAATGATTCCAATCACATTGTCCTTATCCCCATCGTAAACTGGTATACGGGAAAAGTTTTGTTTTAAAATACTTTGGATAATGCTTTGACTATCATCCTGAATATCCACCATAAAGGCATCCGTCCGAGGAACCATAACCTCTCGTGCCATCAGTTCATCGAGCGAAAAGACACCTTGTAGCATCTCAATCTCATCAGCATCCAATGTTTCTTCACTATTTGTCAGCATATAGGCAATTTCATCACGGGTCATCTTTTCATCCGCATCATCGAATGACATAGGAGTCAAATGGCTCAAGAAATTGGTCGAAGCAGCTAAAAGCCAAACAAAAGGACTGACTAGTTTTCCGATCCCAATGATAACCGGCGCTGTACGAATGGCCAAGGCATCCTTTAGATTAAGAGCGATTCTCTTAGGATATAATTCCCCAAAAACGATGGAAATATAGGTCAAAAATGCCAAGGATAGAAAAGTTGCCACGGCTTGTGCTGTTTCGCTATTCCCAAGCCAAGAGGCAATCACACGTCCTAGAGTATCAGCTAAACTCGCCCCTGATAAGATTGTAATCAGGGTGATTCCTACCTGAATGGTTGATAAAAAGTGGTTAGGATTTTCTAGTACCTTCAGCAGGCGGATGTAGCGTCTGTCTCCTTCTTCCGCCTTTTGTTCAACTCGGGCACGATTAAGAGAAACCATGGCCATTTCTGTGGCTGAGAAAAAGGCATTTAATACCGTCAAGATAAACAATAAAACAAATTGTAGCAACAAATTCTGACTACTTGGGTCTTCCATAGTTCTTCTCCTAAAATAGTATCTTATCCTTTATTATATCACAAAATTTAATCCAATACATATTATTTTTTTCTTAGCGTAACTTCTCAAAGTAACTTCCATCTCTCTCCCAAAACTGGAAGTTAGTTTTAGAAGTTACCATTTTTTCTTAGTACCTACTCTAGCCCTACTTAAACTAGAAAAAAGAACTCCTACATCCATAAGTGATATAGGAGTTTATCTTATCTTTTACTGATACTCTTCGAAAATCTCTTCAAACCACGTCAGCTTTATCTGCAACCTCAAAGCTGTGCTTTGAGCAACCTGCGGCTAGCTTCCTAGTTTGCTTTTTGATTTTCATTGAGTATGAGTTACAGTTACTTCTCCAGTTCGGTAATCCAGTTGAAGCCCCTTTTGAACATTGGGAACTAGAACATTAAATTCCAATTCTCCATCTGAAGACTTGGCTTCAATCTGTGAAGCTGAAGGAACTAAATCCTCGTTTGAAGCGTAGTAAAGGGTTACACGGTAACGGACACGCTTGTTTTTATCCAAGGCTTTACGCACCTTACTTTCATAGTAGTTTTGACCAGTCGAATCCTCGGCCTGCGCCTGATTTGCCCAGGCTGTCTGAACAGCAATGTTTTTAGGATTGCTTGTCGAGGCATCAAAACCATCCAAACCACCGATTAAGGCATAGCCTAACAGATGACCTCTATCGACTGCATGGGTATAAGAGCCCTTTAGATTCTTGACTTGATGCCAGCCTGGAGGAGTCCATGAAGTCGAACCATTCCCAGTTTCTTCACGATTCTTGTACTGACGAGTAGCCTTAGACAAGAGGGCATTAGCCACGGTTGGTACGGTCTCCTTGCCCACTGTCTTTGTTTTATTATCAGCGTAGGGCTTACTTGAAACCTTGGCATTTAGGTTTGTTTTATTACCATTGACGATAAAAGCACCTGATCCGTTCCACTCCAGACTCCCTTTTACTTGGTTTTTGACTGCGTCTGTTAAGACACTTTCCGCCAATTCTTGACCAGGCGCGTCTGGTGATTGACTTTTCTGACTTATTTTTGTCTTAGCAGCCTGATTGCCTAGTTCATTCTGCTTAATATAATAGCTCCCCGCAGATAAGAGCAATAACACTAGCAAACCAATCAGTGTCTGTCTTGTTTTTTTGTTCATATTTCTCCTTATCTTTAGAAAAAGACTGGTCTCCCAGCCTAATTTCCTGTAAATTTATGAATCAATTCCTGCCATTTTGCTGGAGACAGGATGGCCCATGGATCTTGTCCCTTGCCCAAAATTCCATAGCCGACCATTAAGCCGATTCCTAGGGCTAGAAGCCCTAAAATCAGTACCAAAATGACTAAAAATAAACGCTTGATTACGTAACCTGATTTCTTATTCATCTTCATCACTTGCCTCAATCCGCTGAATCTTAGCACCTAGCTGCGCCAACTTCTCATGGAAACGGTAGTAACCTCTATCCAAGTGAACCAATTTACCAACTACAGTTTCTCCCTGTGCTACCAAACCTGTCAAAATCAAGGCTGCACTGGCACGAAGGTCAGTAGAAAGAACTTCCGCTCCCTGCAAAGGCTGTCCACCAACAATACGAGCTGTATCACGGATAATCTCAGAATGCAAACCCATGCGACGCATTTCTTCTAGATGTTGGAAACGATTTTCGAAAACTGTCTCCACCATAGTTGACTCCCCTTTTGCGACTGTCATCAAGGCTGTAAATTGAGCCTGCATATCTGTTGGAAATCCTGGGTGGGGCAAGGTTTT
This sequence comes from Streptococcus sp. 1449, assembly GCF_013276805.1. Classification (NCBI taxonomy): domain Bacteria; kingdom Bacillati; phylum Bacillota; class Bacilli; order Lactobacillales; family Streptococcaceae; genus Streptococcus; species Streptococcus sp. 1449. Next base: position 24,695 of record NZ_VMLS01000044.1, on the reverse strand, counting down.
CACATGAACAGCTTTTAGATTTTCTAGTTGAGAGCGAACGCGAATTCCTTCCGTCTCCTCCGTCACTTCCACTCCCATTTCAAGCAATTTGGCAATCAAGGGACGGTTGTGCTCCCAGACAGCATCTTTAATCAAGACATCACCACCAGTCATGGCAGCAGCTACCATAAAGGTTCCTGCTTCGATACGGTCTTGGACTACATTGTGAGTCGTACCATGAAGTTTCTCAACACCGGTAATGGTAATGGTCTCTGTACCAGCACCCTTAACCTTAGCTCCCATTTCATTAAGGAGAATGGCTAGGTCAACAATCTCAGGCTCACGCGCAGCATTTTCAATCACTGTAACTCCATCAGCCAGAGTCGCTGCCATCATCAAGTTCTGAGTAGCACCAACACTTGGGAAGTCCATATAGATATGAGCGCCATGCAAGCGTTCTGCCTTGGCTTCGATGTAACCAGCTGTCTGACTAATCTTAACCCCCATAGCTTCCAGACCTTTCAAATGAAGATCAATAGGACGGCTACCAATGGTACAACCACCTGGCATGGATACCTTGGCATGACCCACACGGGCAAGGATTGGCCCTAATACAACGATGGAGGCGCGCATCTTGCTGACATACTTGTAAGGGGCTTCCTCAGTGATGTCGCCAGTAGCATCCACCTCAACAAGATGGGCTTCCTCATCAAAGTCAACCTTGGCATTCAAACCACCAACCACCTGATTCATAATAAAGACATCCGACAAGATCGGTACATTCTGTAAGACTGTCTTTCCTTCACTTGCTAGAATAGTCGCTGCCAACAAGGGCAAGACTGCATTCTTTGCTCCTTCGATGGTTACACTTCCTACCAGACGATTATCGCCACCTTGAACCACAATTTTGTCCATACTCGTTTCCTTTACTCTTGATTTTATAATAATCCTCTAAGCGCTTCTTGCCACAAATGATACAGGCTGATAAAGAAAGAACTCAAGATATAGCCCATTACAATGCTGAAAAAACCTACTAATAAACGAACTTTTCTTGTATTCTCAGCTGTCACTTTTAAAACCTTTTCCCATCTAACAAGATCCTTTAAAAGGTAAAAACTCACATAAATAAAGAGCATGTGACTGCTTAGAGTGAATAATAATTGAACCATTTGACTATTATACCATCTTCTCTGTTTGTGCGCTAGTTTGGAAACTTCACTTAAAAACTAGGGATTGTTTTTCAAGTAATCAATTGCATCTTGTAGGGTTTTAACGGGCACGATTTTCATATCTGTCTTGATTGTTTTGGATGCTTCTAGGGCTGTTTGGTAGTTGTTTTTCGCGTCCGGATGCGCCTTTTGTTCTTCTTCGCTAACAGGGTTATCAGGAGCAAAGAAAATAGCAGCACCTGCCCTAGCCGAAGCTACAACTTTCTTGTCAATACCACCAATATCCCCCACATTGCCATCACGGTCAATGGTACCTGTACCGGCAACAATACGACCATTACGAAGATCTGGGTGAGCTATTTGAGTATAGATAGCTAGACTAAACATGAGACCAGCACTTGGGCCGCCAATACCAGCTGTTGAAAAACTAATTGGGACATTGCTGATTACCTCTGTACGATCAATCAAGCCGATTCCAATCCCATTTTTTCCATTTTCCAAGCTGATAATCTTTCCTTCTGCAGACTTGGTTTGCCCATCCTCTTCATAGGTCACCTTGACGGAGTCCCCTAATTGTTGAGAACTGACGTAATCAATCAAGTCCTTGGAACTATCAAAGGTCTGATCATTGACTGCTGTGACCGTATCAGAGATATTGAGAATCCCTTTAAAGGTTGAATTATCCGTCACATTCAAGACATAAACCCCAAAGTACTTGAGCTCGATATCCTTACCAGCTGTTTTTAGCCCTTGATACTTGGCCATATTTTGTGATGTTTGCATGTAGAATTGATTGATCCGCATAAATTCAACATCGGAAGAGCCACCTGTAGTCTCTTGGGCACTACGAATATCTGTAAAAGGCGTCAACCACGCATAAATCATATGGGCTAAAGTAGCGTGCTGGACACCAACCGTAACGAATTGATAGGCACCAGCTTCCTTATCTTCTGTGTCATTTACTTTAAGGACTTGGCGAATATCTTCCGAACCACCTGGAACCTCTATATAATAAGGCAAGGGCACTACAAATGCCAAGAAAGTCACAATCAAGGCCGCAATGACGTATAAGGGCCATCTAATCTTTTTTTCATTTCTTATTTCCTCCAAAATACTCTCGGGAACATAGCAGGCAATATCCTGACCAAACTTCAAAAGCTCTCTAACGCCTGATGAACTGATATAGAGATGTTCAGGTCGACTATGTAAATAAATAGTCTCTATATCAGGAGACAGCTGATGGTTGTAGTAATCAAAACTGGCTTCGTATTGCAAATCCGACGCATTTCTCAAGCCTCGCACTAGGCAAGTAGCCCCCAGTATTTTTGCGACATCGACCACCAATTCATCATGAGAAGACACGACTTTAACATTTCCCAAATGTTTCACAGCCTTTTCTAACCCCCGTTTACGATTTTCGATAGGAAGAAATCCTTGTTTGTGGGGATTAAAAAAAATACCGACATAGAGCTTATCAAAGAGTCTGCTCGCCCGTTCAATCATATCCAGATGCCCATTTGTCATCGGATCAAATGAGCCTGTGAATAAGCCAATCTTATCTGACATAGACTGTCACCTTACTAATTCCATAAATCTTTTCCTTCCAGATACCCAGACAGGCAATCTCTTCTGGAAGTTCAACGGCCTTATCCGTCTCGCACACAACCATAACATCTTCAGAAAAAAGCTCTCTCTCAGCCATTTTTTCAATATCTGCTACGATTTGTTCCTTGGCATAGGGAGGGTCTAAGAAAACGAGGTCAAATTCCCCAGATACCTGTTCCAATGCCCTCTCTGCATCCATCTTGAGGAGTTGAAATTTTCCAACTTCCTTGGTCATCTGGATATTTTCAGCCACGATGGTCTGAGCCTTACGGTCTCGCTCCACCAAAACAGCACTGGACATGCCACGCGATACTGCTTCGATAGATAAACCACCACTACCTGCATAAAGGTCCAAGACTCGTCCCCCTTCAAAGTAGGGACCAATCATGTTAAAAATGGCTCCCCTAACCTTATCCGAAGTAGGTCTTGTTGTCTTGCCTTCTAGTGTCTTGAGGGGACGTCCCCCATAGATTCCTGATACGATTTTCATACTGTTTATTATACCAAATTATAGACAAAAAGAGAAAGAAAACCGAACCTTGGGGTTCGATTCTCTACAAAATATTTTCGTAAGTATCGCGGACTTCTTGAGGCCAAACACTTGTTTGCACTTCTCCGATGTGTCTCTTGCGAAGTAGGAACATGGCCATACGAGATTGTCCAATTCCTCCACCGATTGTCAATGGGAATAGGCCATTCAACAAAGACTTGTGCCATTCCAATTCCAAGCGGTCTTCATCACCTGTAATTTCCACCTGACGTCTAAGAGTTTCTTCATCTACACGAATTCCCATAGAAGACAACTCAAAGGCTCCACCTAAAGACTCATTCCAGACAAGAATATCACCATTTAGACCCTTGTAGCCATTCTCAGACTCGCTTGTCCAGTCATCATAGTCTGGTGCACGTCCATCGTGCGGTTTACCATCTGGCAACTCGCCACCGATACCAATCAAAAAGACGGCTCCAAATTCTTTACAAATCGCATTTTCACGTTCTTTAGGTGTCAAGTCTGGGTAGCGTTCTACCAATTCTTCTGTATGGATAAAGGTGATTTGTTTTGGCAAGATAGACTCGATGTCATAGCGAGCTTCAACAGCTAGCTCAGTCAGGCGAATAGCCTTATAAATCTTCTCAACTGTTTCTTTTAGATAAACGATGTTACGCTTACCATTTGGGATAACCTTCTCCCAGTCCCACTGGTCAACATAAACAGAGTGGGTTGCATCCAAGGAATCCTCATCTGGACGAAGGGCTTTCATGTGGACAAAGAGACCCTCTCCTTCACCAAAGCCAAAACGAGCCAAGGTGTGGCGTTTCCATTTAGCAAGTGAGTGCACCACTTCATAAGTAGCATCAGGGATTTGGAGAACCTTGACCGATACTGGATTTTCCACACCAGACAGGTTGTCCTGCATTCCGTCACCGACCTTACTCAAGATAGGACCTTGAACTTCGACAACTTCTAGCTTATCTTTCAAATACTGGGTAAAAGTGTTTTTGACAAAGGAAATTTCTTCTTGTTGATGGATAAAACTTTTCTTCATAGACAACTCCTCAAAAATTTAATAAACATATTATACACCTATTTCCAAGAAAAGAAAAGAGAAAATTTTAAAAAAATCAGTGTCACTCAAAACACTGATTTCATAGACCTTTTAGTCATTGCGACCAAAGATACGTAGAATACTTAGGAAAAGATTGATAAAATCAAGATAGATGCTGAGAGCCATTGACACCACCCAGCCTGTCGCTACACGACCTTGTGATTGTTCATAGGCGAGGCGAATCTTTTGGTTATCCCAAGCAATCAACCCTGAAAAAACCAAAACCATGGCTACGCTAATCATATAATCAAAGAAACCACTAGACAAGAAAATATTGACTATCATAGCAATAATCAAACCGATCAGAGCCGCCATCATAGCTCGACCAAGACCGCTCAAATCTTTCTTGGTGAAGATACCAACTGCAGCCATGACAAAGAAGAGAAGGGAGCTCGATACAAAGGCAGATAAAACTGTACCCGGAGTATAGAAGGCTACCACAAAACTAAGGGTAAAACCGTTTAAAACAGAGTATAGCAAAAATACTGGAAGAGCAGCTGGACTATTTCTTGAAGCCATGCTACTGGCAACGAAAACCAAGGCCAATTCTGCAAAGGTTGCAATGGTCAACCAGAGACGCCCCTGCATCAAAAAGTAAAGCAACTGAGACTGAAAGACCGTCAACATAAGGCCTGATACCAAAGCAGATAGTCCGATTCCCAGACCAACAAAGGCATATACCTTAGCGTAAAATTGATTGAGACCTACACGGTCATGTATAATAGTGTGATTCATCTTTTCTCCTTTTCTATGAACATCTTTCCTTGATTATAACAAAAAAAGTTAAAATTAGCTTAAATGGAAAATCAAAATACCAGCTGCAATGGCAACATTCAAACTCTCCGCCTGCCCCTTCATGCTAATATGGACCAACTGGTCTGCACTTTCAGCCATAAGGGGACTAATTCCTTGGCCCTCATTTCCCATGACTAGTACAAAATTTTCTATAGGAGGCAGTTCTCTGTAATCAACAGAATCTTTAGATAGGGTTGTTGCTAGCACTGGGATAGCTACCTTTTTAGTTTCGTCAAGAAGCGCTTGACTAGTCATCCGGTAAATGGGCAGATGGAAATGACTACCTTGCATGGAACGTAGGGTCTTGAGACTGTAGATGTCTGCCGACTTATCTGAAACAATCACTCCAGTAAAACCTGCTGCATCCGCAGTCCGAATGATAGTTCCCACATTACCAGGATCTTGCACATCTTCCAAAAATAAGAACTTGCCCTGACTCAAATCAACTTGTCCTACTTCTTCTTTTTGAACCACCGCAACAATGCCCTGTGGAGTTTGAGAATCCGCCAAATCTAGCAAAATATCCTCTGACACCCAGACAGTTTGCGGAAATGAGGCTAACTGATCTCGGTAATTTTCTAGGGCAAAGATTTTCTCAATCGTTACTCCAGCTTGAACAGCTTCTTCAAACAAGTGCCAGCCTTCAATCAAATAAGCAGACTTGCGGTATTTTTTTTGGTGTAATTTCTTGGCATTTTTTACCACAGAATTGGCTTTTGAGGTTATAATAGTCATAGAAATATTATAACACAATCAAAGGGGTTTGGTATGCAAAAGGTTAGAATGATTGCCCAAGGTAGGGTGCAGGGAGTCGGCTTTCGTTGGGGTGTTTACAGCCTGGCCCTTGAAATCGGTGGCATCACAGGCCGAGTATGGAATAACGACGATGGCACAGTGGAAATCTTAGCCCAAGCAGACTCATCTGCTATCATGGCAAAATTTATCCAAGAAATCCGCAAAGGACCAACACCTTTTTCAAAAGTCAGCTACTTAGATGTCAAACTGAGCAACTTTCCTCCCTACTCTGACTTTAAAATCGCAAATTAGGTCTCCAGAACTATTGTATATTTTGTAAAAAAACAGTAGAATAGAAAGGTATAATTTTTAAAGAAGGAATAAAAACAGTGAAATCTATTAAACGTTTTGCACTCTCAGCTATGGGAGTGGCTATGTTGCTTGTCTTGACTGGCTGTGTCAATGTCGATAAAACCACAGGCCAGCCAACAGGAGTCATTTGGAATACTTTCGGAGCGCCTATGGCTGAAGCTATCAAGTACTTCGCCAATGATAAAGGTCTAGGCTTTGGTGTCGCTATCATTATCGTAACCATTATCGTGCGCTTGATTATCTTGCCACTTGGTATCTACCAATCATGGAAGGCAACGCTTCACTCTGAAAAGATGAACGCCCTCAAGCACGTCCTTGAGCCACACCAAACGCGTCTCAAGGAAGCAACTACTCAAGAAGAAAAACTCGAAGCCCAACAAGCTCTCTTTGCTGCTCAAAAAGAGCATGGCATCAGTATGTTTGGTGGTGTAGGATGTTTCCCTCTCCTCCTTCAAATGCCTTTCTTCTCTGCCATCTACTTTACTGCCCAACATACTGAAGGTGTTGCTCAAGCAAGCTACCTAGGCATCCCTCTAGGCTCTCCAAGTATGATTTTGGCTGCCTGCGCTGGTGTCCTTTACTATCTTCAATCACTCCTTTCACTTCACGGAGTAGAAGATGAAACGCAAAGAGATCAAATCAAAAAAATGGCTTACGTGAGCCCAGTCATGATTGCCGGCTTCTCCCTCATCTCACCAGCTAGTGTCACACTTTATTGGGTTGTCGGTGGTTTCATGATGATTCTCCAACAGTTTATCGTCAACTATATCGTTCGTCCAAAACTTCGCAAAAAAGTCCGTGAAGAACTAGCCAAGAACCCACCAAAAGCAAGTGCTTTCTCTACACCAAGTGGACGAAAAGACGTTACTCCTGAACAACCAACTGCTATCACAAGCAAGAAAAAACACAAAAATCGCAACGCTGGAAAACAACGTTCGAGATAAGAAGAAAAAGGCTTAGCTGATTTGCTAAGTCTTTTTGCAAGTCAAAAGCCCGATGTTTCCATCAGGCTTCTTTTCTATCCATGTACACGTTTCGTATAGTCTTGGTAACTTTCGGTATCCATGAGTTGTTTAGCGTTCTTAACGCGGTCTGCTGTTGGTGGTTTAACCCCTTCGAGGGAATAGGGAATTCCCAATTCACGCCATTTAAACTCACCCATGGTGTGATAAGGCAGAATTTCAAACTTATCCACATTTTTAAGAGTCTTGACGAACTTACCAAGTTCAATCAAGTCATCGTCTCTGTCTGTCAATCCTGGAACTAGCACGTGGCGAATCCAGACAGGTTTTCCAATATCTGATAGATACTGGGCACAGGCCAAGATATTTTTATTGGTTTGGCTAGTAACAATCTTGTGCTGTTCTTCGTTGATTTCCTTGATATCTAAGAGAACCAAGTCAGTGACAGCCATGAGTTTGTCAAACTTTTCAAGGTAACGTGGTTTATTACGGAAAGGAAGGGCACAGGTGTCCAAGGTACAGTGGATTCCTTGTTCCTTAGCCTTGGTGAAAAGGGCAATCAGGAAATCAATCTGCAAGAGTGCTTCTCCTCCGCTGACTGTAATCCCGCCCTTATTTCCCCAGAAACCACGGTAGCGCAAGGCTTCTGTCAAGACATCATCTACCGTCCGTTCACGTGATTTATTGGACTCCATAGCCCAAGTATCTGGGTTATGGCAATACTGGCAACGCATGTGACAGCCCTGTAAAAAGACAATAAAGCGAATACCAGGGCCATCTACCGCCCCAAAACTTTCTGTCGAATGCACCATTCCTGTCACTTGTCCATAATCAATTGTTTCTTCAGACATATCGTTACCTTCCTTGAAAACGTTTTATAGTTTTATTATATCACGACTTGAAGGAAAAACAAGATTTTTACCTATTTTTTAGAAAGCAATCTGTTTTTCAATTTCATTTTCAATCTATTCTCAGATTATTCTTCAAAATCAAAACCATACAAGGTTGCAAAATAGTCTTCAGGGCGCTCTGCACGGCGGATTTGACGGGCTTTGCCTTCTTCAGTATAAAGGATTTCCGCAGAACGAAGTTTGGCATTGTACTGGTAGCCCATTGAAAAACCGTGGGCACCTGTATCATGAATGACCAGCAAATCACCGATTTCTGTATAAGGCAGTTCGCGATTGACTGCAAATTTATCATTGTTTTCACAGAGTGAACCAACCACATCTACCACTTCAACTGATCCATCTGGATGAGTCATGTTGCTAATATGGTGATAGGCTCCGTACATAGCTGGACGCATGAGGTTGACTGCTGATGCATCCACACCTAGATAGGTACGGTAGGTTTTCTTCTTATGAGTGACTCTTGTGACTAAAGCACCGTGAGGTGCCAGCATAAAACGACCCAATTCGGTGAAAATCTTGACCTGACCAAGACCTGCTGGAGTAAGAACCTCTTCATACACCTTACGAACTCCCTCACCAATCAAGGCGATATCATTTGGCTCCTGCTCAGGACGATAGTTGACTCCAATACCCCCGGAAAGATTGATAAAGTCTAGTGAAATACCCAGTTTTTCCTTGATTTCAACAGCCAATTCAAAAAGCTGACGCGCCAACTCTGGATAATAGAGATGGGTGACAGTATTGGATGCTAGAAAGGAGTGAATCCCAAAAGTCTTGGCTCCTTTTTCCTTCAAGATGGCAAAGGATTCAAAGAGTTGATCCTTGGTCATACCAAACTTAGCCTCCCCAGGATTATCCATAATGTCTGTCCCCAGTTCAAAAACGCCTCCAGGATTATAACGACATGAGATGATTTCTGGAATGCCTGCTGCTCGCTCCAAATGTTCAATATCTTCAAAGGCATCCAAGTTAATGATCGCACCTAATTCACGCGCATAGGCATATTCCTTATCTGGCGTATTGTTTGAAGAGAACATAATCTCAGAACCAGGGAAATCCAGTTTATGGCTCATCAAAAGCTCTACATAACTAGAGCAGTCCACACCACAGCCTTCCTCTTGGAGAATTTTCAAAATAGCTGGGGTTGGAGTAGCCTTAACTGCAAAATATTCCTTAAAGCCCTTGTTCCACGAAAAGGCTTGGTTGACGGCTCTTGCCTTCTCACGAATTCCCTTCTCATCATATAAGTGAAAGGGAGTTGGGAACTCGGCTACAATCGCTTCTAAGTCTTCTTTATTAATAAATGGTGTTTTCATAAGTTTCCTTCTATTCTATTTGCAAAGAAAGGCTGGGACAACCGTTCCAACCTTTATCCTTTATTCTTCTGTGTCAAAAATATTACCAATCTCAACATCGATGGCTTGGTTCTTGACATCAATATTGGTTACCTTCAAGAGTGACTTGTAGTCAAACTGCTTTTCACGTTCTTCTTGGGCATTGTCCGCAAAGACCGCTACACCTGCCAATTCTGAGTCGAATTCGCGCAAGAGACTAATCATCCCATTGACAGTTCCGCCGCCTTTCAAGAAATCATCCACAATCAAGACACGGCTACCTGCCTTGAGACTCCGTTTTGAAAGGAACATTTTCTCGATACGGTCACCACTTGAACCGGATACATAGTTGACGCTAACCGTTGAACCTTCGGTAATTTTCAGGTCACGGCGCACAATGACAAAAGGGACATTGAGGACATTGGCAACTGCATTTGCAAGTGGCACACCCTTGGTTGCTACTGTCATAACCGCGTCAATTTTTTGATCCATAAAGCTCTTGGCAATAATGCGACCAATATTTTTCAAGATGGCTGGTGTGCTAAGTAAATCAGACAGGTAGATGTAGCCACCTGGCAAGATACGGTCACTTTCTGACAACTTGGCACGCAAGTCTTCAACCATTTCCTTAGCATCATGGTTTGAGATTGATGGTGTAAAGATAACACCTCCGCCAGCCCCAGTCACAGTCTGGATGTGACCGATTTCGATTTCCTCAAAGGCGCGTTTGATAATGACGATATCTTCTGAGATGGATGATTTAGCAGATTCATACTTTTCAGCAAAAGTATTGAGACTAGTTAGTTTATAAGGATGATTAATCAAATAGTTGGAAATGACAACCATCCGATCACTTCTTCTTAATTTCATTTCTATTTCCTATTCCATTTTTATTCAAAAAATCAAAAAGCAAACTAGAAAGCTGGTCACTGGTGGTTCAAAACACTGTTTTGAGATTGTCGATAGAACTGACAAATCCTGTAATATACTTGCATATATACATACGACAAGGCGATACTACCCTAGTTTGAAGAGATTTTCGAAGAGTATTCATTTTTGTCTTTTACTTATTATACCATATTCACAGAAAAAAACGAACATTCTTATTCTAAAAAATGTTCATTTTTCTTAAATTATAAATCTAAACCTGGTTTATAGAAGGAACGATTGTCCATAGCGAAGATTTTATTGGTCATCTCTCCTTTATCCACCAAAGCCAGAGCTGTTGACATCATCATCATGCTGGCATCCAGATTGTCAATCATATGAATAATCTCTGCTTCCATAATGCGTGGACGGACTGGGCTTCCATACTCAAGTAAGCCGTGGTGACTGAGGATGACGTGACGAAGCAAAACGACTTCTTCCTTGGTATCATCGATGCCGAGCTCCATAACTGTCTTGGTAATTTCACTATCAATGAGAGCGATATGTCCAAGAAGATTGCCTCGCACTGTATACTCAGTCTGTTCTGGTCCCGTCAACTCGATAACTTTGGCCAAGTCATGTAGCATAATTCCCGCATAGAGCAGGCTCTTATTGAGCCGAGGATAAATATTGCTAATGGCATCTGCCAAGCGCACCATGGTCGCCGTATGATAGGCCAAGCCTGTTTCAAAGGCATGGTGGTTGGTCTTGGCTGCTGGATAGGAGTAGAATTCCTTATCATACTTGGTGTAGAGATTTCGGACAATCCGTTGCCAGACAGGATTTTCAATTTTGAAAATCATTTGCGACATGTAGTCACGAATTTCCTTGATATCAACCGGTGGCTTGACCTTGAAATCAGCTGGGTCATTGGGTTCACCAGCTTGCGGCAGGCGGAGAGTGATTTGATTGACCTGTGGAGTGTTGTTATAAACTTCTCGGCGCCCTTTCATGTAGACAACCCTACCTGCGGTAAAGGCCTCAATGTTATGAGGTTGGGCATCCCAGAGCTTCCCCTCGATCTCGCCACTATCATCTTGGAAGGTAAAGGCTAGGTAGTTTTTCCCAGCTCGAGTTTGCCTCAGGTCAGCTGATTTGATTAAGTAAAAACCTTCAAACAGCTCATCTTTTTTCATGTGACTAATCTTCATATTCTTCCTCATTTTCTTGGAAATGGAGTAGATCAAGCGCAGGCTCACCTTCTGACAACTCAATGTGACGGAGCGTCCGCTCGATAGCTGTGGTACGACGGTTTAATAATTCATCAATATTGCCAGAGGCATGTTGGAGATGTTTTTGTGCCTTTACCAGAATACCACCAAACTTGCCAAACTCGGTCTTGACGCTGGCAAGAGTCTTACTGATATGGTCGGCACTCTTTTGGATATTGAGAGTTTTGAATCCAACTGATAGGGAGTTAAGAAGGGCTGATAGGGTACTTGGACCTGCAACAATAATCTGTTCTTCCCGTCTCAAATCATCAAAGAAGATAGGATTGCGGACGATTTCTGAGTAGAGACCTTCTGTCGGAACAAACAAGACTCCAAAATTGGTCGTCCGAGGCGGTGCTATGTACTTGCTCTTGATATCCTTGGCAAAGCGCTTGACGCTTGCTAAAAGCGATTTACGACAGCGTTCAATCTCGTCCCTATCACCTGCTTCATAGGCTTCTTCCAAGCGGTAATAATCAGCCAAAGGAAACTTGGAGTCAATCGGTAGGTATACATATTCCTGATCACCCTGTCCAGGTAACTTAATGGCATACTCCACTCGTTCACTGGAGTTTTCAACCGTTGCATATTCTCGTTCATACTGGGCAGGGGTCATGATGTCTTCGATGATTTGCCCCAGTTGCAATTCTCCCAGAATCCCTCTCGTCTTGGTTCCAGAGAGAACCTTGTTGAGGGCGCCGACATCACGGGCAACTGTCTGCATTGCTCCAAGGCCACGATTGACCGACTCCAGTTGTTTGGAAACTGTCTCAAAGGAAGCCTGCAAGCGTGTCTGCAAGGTCTTTTCTAGTTTTTCCTCGACTGTCTGGCGCATTTGTTCCAAACGTTGCTCATTGGATTCCTGCAGGGCTTGGAGACGTTGGTCGGTCTTATCTCTGGTTTGGAGGAGATTATCTGTCATTTCTTGACGGACTTGCGTCAGGCCTTGGTGCAATTCGATTCGCACTTCTTGCAAGCGGTCGCTGACAGCCACTTCCAGATCTTTTTGATCCAACTGGCTGGCTTGCCTAGCTTGTTCAAAGCGATAATCCAACTGGTCTGACAAGTGATCTGCCTGATCCTCCAAGCTCTTGCTGAGATGTTTTTCCTGCTTATCCTGCCTTTGCCAAATCAGAAAGAGTCCAGCTAGATTGGCAATCAATAATAGAACAAGTAAACTTTCCATCCTACCTCCTGTCCTTGCTATGCAAGACAACTACATAGCCATCTGGGCAAGTCACCGACACTTCCCTATCTATATATTCGTTAGAAGCGTACACTTTTTTAAAGAAAAAATTTTCCTCAGTTAACTCATACTTAGCTCCAAGAATGGTCAGCTGGCTATCCCGAACCGGCATAAAAGCTAGATAGTCATAGTCTGAACGGGGTTCAAGCTGACTGGTCCCTTCTGGACAATAGGCAATCACATTTTGCCCATCCTCAATTTCTATCTGGCGCATATAAGGTGCCAACTTGGGATTGCTAGGTAAAAAGACATTGGCCAGCATATGGTCAATACGGCCACCCAAAGCACCGAAAATAGTAACCTGAGCCTGAGGATTTTGCTCAAAGATGGTTAAGAGAGCCAATTCCAGATCTGTATCATCTTTTTCTGGTCGCGCTTGGACAAAATGCTGAGCACGTTTTTGAATCAACTGTCGCTCTTCTTCCGTCACAGAATCAAAATCTCCGACTGCTAGAGCAAGAGGTAGTTTTTCCTCCAAGACCCAGAGCGAGCCTCGATCCACACCGACAAAAGCATCAAAATCTGTCCGATAATGACCGCGGTCTCCGCCTGCAAAAACGGCAACACTAGTCCAGTTGTTTTCTGAGAGTTTGTACTCGCTCATCGACATCTCCCTTAAAGACATAAGAACCTGCTACAAAAACGGTCGCACCAACTTCTTTGGCTTGAGCAATAGTTTGGTCATCAATCCCACCATCCACTTCAATCTCAAAGTTCAAATCTTTTTCCTTACGAAGTGCAACCAACTCACGAACCTTATCCATGGTTTCAGGTAGAAAAGCTTGTCCACCGAAGCCAGGGTTAACTGTCATAACTAAAACTTGGTCAACTAGGTGAAGCACGTGCTTGATAGCTTCAACAGGCGTACCAGGATTGATGACAACTGATGGCTTGACACCGAGTGAACGAATTTTTTGGAGGGCACCATGAATATGGGGCGTTGCTTCCACATGGATGCTGATGATATCCGCACCTGCGCGCGCAAAGTCTTCTAGATGATGCTCAGGATTAGCTACCATCAAGTGGCAGTCGAAAACCATCTTACTATGAGGACGAAGAGATTCGACCACACCCGCACCAAAACTGATTTGCGGTACAAAATGACCATCCATAATATCGATATGGGCATACTCTGCCCCAGTTGCTTCTAGGCGTTTGATTTCACGTTCAAAATTGGCATAATCTGCTGCCAGAATTGACGGAGCAATCTTGTATTGAGACATAGGTTTCTCCTTATTTTGGAATTTTTTTGCTGACCTTTTTATAGGTTTCTCTGCGATTTTCAATCTCACTGAGGAATTGCAGGTAGTTGTCAAAACGGAAGCTGGCAATAGTCCCTTCTTCCACTGCTGGCTTCACTGCGCAAGACGGCTCATGGGTATGGGTACAAGTACGGAATTTGCAGTCTCGACTGACACTAGTAAGCTCTGGGAAAGCCTGATTGAGGTCTTCAGCCGTTGTTACTTCATAATCCAGTGATGAAAAGCCTGGTGTATCTGCGATTTTACCCCCATTAAGATTGTAAAAACTAACTGCTCGAGTAGTGTGGCGCCCGCGACCCAGACTGTCTGAAATTTCTCCTGTTTCAAGATTGAGGTCTGGTGCGATTTTATTGAGAAGAGTTGATTTTCCAACACCTGTCTGCCCCATAAAGACTGTAACCTTGCCTGTTAACAAGGGCAAAAGTTCTTCTTTACTGGTCACAAAGTCGTAGCCGATATCACCATAAGTCTGTTCATAAAAATCCAGTTCTCCTCTATCTTCCAACAAATCCATTTTGGAAATATAGATAATGGGATGGATGTCCTTGTGCTCCAAAAGAACCAAGAAACGATCCAGCAAATTGCTGTTAAAATCAGGTTCCTTGACGGACATGATTACTACAGCTTGGTCAATATTGACAATAGGCGGACGGACCAGACTGTTTTTCCGTTCGTGAATCTTGAGAATATAGCCTTCTGAATTTTCCTCGGCAGAGAAATCTACCCAGTCCCCAACGTAAGGGGTATGCCCTTTTTTACGGAAATTCCCACGCGCGCGTGTTTGATAGACTTGGCAATCACTCTCTACATAGTAGAACCCAGCCAAGGCTTTAATGATTTGTCCCTGCAAAATAACTCCTTTAAAATTGTTAGTTCCATTATAACAAAAAAAAGCTATTTTAGCTTAGCTTCTCTTTACAATTTCGATAAGTCTATTCTAAAAGAAAAAGATACACTCACGCTTTAGATACCAAGTTTTATACAAAAATAACGAATCTACCTCCTTATATAAAAACAGGCGAACAGAGAGCCTAAAACTCCCTGTTCGCTTTACTTTTTCTGTGTGTAATAGAAAAAACCTAATAAAGCAAGACAAAAAATATGAATATAAACTCCATACATCATGTGGGGAAAGACAGACTCTATAAAATAGCCTGGTAGATAGATGATTGGAAATTGATAGAAATCATAGGTCGTTAGAGATAGTAAACAAAGAACATACATAAATACTGCTACAATTAGAACCCATCCTTGCTTTCGCCATAGAAAAATCATCAATAAGAACAGACAAAGTAGATAGATTGACCAATTTCGCAACATAAATTGAAAACCATAAATCATACTTTCAGTCGTTTCTCCATCAATCACATCAACTACTTTATAGAAAGGTAAACAATAGCTCACCAAAAAAAGAAGGGGACTAATTATTTTTTTCATATTCTCTACCATGGATTATTTTGCAAGTAAGCTGACCATCTATCTCCATATCGAATCAAATTAACAGTATAATTAGTTACTACCCGATTTTCACCTGGTCCAACCTTAGAAAAACCTGTGCTATACTCCCAACTACTTCTTGCACCTGGATGAAACCATTTTTGCTGGGATGAATACCAACCACCTTGTCTAACTTCCACACTTGAAGATTCTATTTCGATATCCCTTTCATGGAAGTCAACTCCTCCACTTATTTTAGTAATATTTTTTTGTACACCTCCATCATAACTCACCCAGTGAACAACAGTATACAATTCCACACTATAAGTACTATCAAACTGACTTTGATGAGTAGTAATGTTTTGAGTATAAGCGTGCACTTTCTGTATACCAAAAATATGGTCTAATATATTCGTTGGTTTAGCAAGCTTATTGTAACCCTCTTCAACAAAAGTAGCCTTCTCTAAATCAGCGGTATAAACAGTTTTTCCTTGTACTACTTGATTGTTTATAGAAGTAATACGGCTATCCACAACAATGGGGGCCACCATATCTCCATCGCTAGTTTCTATTTTAGCTGCCTCTTTCACCTCATATACAACTCGATTTTCTTCAGACTGAATCACTTCTACCCCATTTTTTTCAGGTATAGATAATCTAGTTTGCCCATTAGAAACCGTTATATTTGGACCAATATTCTTCTCATTTGCATAAGTCGCAATAGGAAATCCTGATAGAACCACTGCACACATAAGGCTATTGACTAATTTTTTTCTCATGAATATATCCTTCCCATTTTCAAGAGGAGTAAAAATAGCTAATATAAGATGAACGTTTCCTTATATTTCAGAATAGGATATCTATCTGAAAGCAATTCACACTCCTATAGGTAACTGTTCCAAATCTTGGCTACATATATTTCAATAGTTTGCTACAAAAAACTCCTTTCTAAGTCTATTGAACATGCCCTTATTCACCTACTAATATATCACAAAAATAAATAAATACAAGACTGTTTTTTCTACTAGTTTTATGATAAAATAATATTGTTAGGGTAAATTTCATACATAAATGTCGAGCGAAAAATCGATGGGGCAGAAATCGGTAGACAAAGACTCGATTTCGTTGGTCCAGCCCCACAAGGCTAATCAGGTATTTCACGAGTTTAAAAATCTAATGAAGTGCCTAATCAACTACTGATTCATTGATTTAATACGAACTATAGTGGATTGAACCTAGAAATAGTAAACTAAGGATTCTAAAACGTTTCTAGAAATTAATTTGACTTTCCTAATCTCTTTGTTCATATCTTATTTCAATCTACTATATATACCAAAATGCTGGGACAAAAGTCTTTAAAATCAGAGAAACGCATATTATCAGGTGTTGGAAAACCTTGATAATATGCGTTTTATCATAGAAAGATCTACTTCATTTTTTACTAAAATTAAGTTTTTGTCCCAGCCTCTTTTGGCATTTTCATAGCTTAACTAACACTATTTAAAGATGTTTTGCAAGGCGTCTGCTAGACTGGCAAATTCTGTCAAGCTGAGAGCTTCTCCACGCACACTTGGTGACAAGCCTGCTTGGTCCAAAGCCTTGGTCAGCTTGTCCTTAACTTCCTCAGTCTTGCCAAAGTAACCTGTCAGGTTATTCCATAAAGTCTTGCGTCGATGAGTGAAACTAGCCTTAGAAACCTTAAAGAAGAAGTTCTCGTCTTCCACTGCTACGGCTGGTTCTGGACGACGCACCATTTTCAAAATGGCTGAATCCACATTTGGCGCTGGCACAAAGACCGTACGAGGTACGATAAAGGCAACCTTGGCTATCATGTAATACTGCACGGCGATAGACAAGCTACCGTAAGCCTTGGTGTTAGGCTGGGCTGAAATGCGGTCCGCTACTTCTTTCTGCATCATGACCACAAACTCACTAAAAGGAATCCCACTCTCAATCAAGTGCATGAGAATAGGCGTCGTGATGTAGTAAGGCAAATTAGCCACTACCTTGATTGGCAGGTTAGGATTTTTAAAATTTTGGATATGTTGCGCCAAATCAACCTTGAGAATATCTTCGTTAACTACAGTCACATTATCAAAATCACGCAGGGTATCTGCCAAAATTGGCACCAAACGGTGGTCAATCTCAAAAGCCATGACTTGGGCTGCACGCTCAGCCAAAAATTCTGTCAAGGCACCAATACCTGGCCCGATTTCAATGACATTGACCTGGTCATCAATCTCAGCCGTATCCACAATTTTTTGAAGGATATTGGTATCCGTCAAGAAATTTTGCCCGAAGGACTTTTTAAAGGTAAAACCGTGACGCTCCAGCACTGCCTTGGTCACGCTATAATCTGCAATTCTCATCTATTCTCTTTTCTATTATCTGTTACTACTATTGTAACACATTCCCCTTGTATTTTGGGGGTGAAAATCATACCAAAAAACTATCTTTCCTCATGAAGAAAGATAGTTTTGGAAATCTTTAAAGGGGGACTTAGCGTTTCTCTCGAAACATCCGTTCATACTCTTCGAAAATCTCTTCAAACCACGTCAGCTTCACCTTGCCGTAGATATATGTAACTGACTTCGTCAGTCTTATCTACAACCTCAAAGCAGTGCTTTGAGCAGCCTGCGGCTAGCTTCCTAGTTTGCTCTTTGATTTTCATTGAGTATCAAAAAAATCAGCTTCTTGATAACTTCGATTTTCAGGTAGGGTCAAATCTACATCCTCCTCCACATCGTCCACTGTCAGTTCAACCGTTTGAGGTAAATTTTTCAAACGATAATGCTTTTGTCTTTGCCCTTCAATGCTAGCAAAATCAAGCAAATAGCCATTCACTCGGATTTGAACCAAAAGGAGATGATTGGTCATATTTTCCATGATGAGAATATCTTCTAAACCACCTCTGGCACTAGGATAATCAGATACCCTGCGAATACGGATTTTTTCACACATGAGCAAGCTCCCTCATATCAATGATTTCATCTGCCTTATTCCAGACTAGGGGATTATGGGTCGCAATGATGATCATTCGATTTTCATCTTTCAAGCCCACCAAGAGATTCATAACCTCCTCTGAATTTTCAGGATCAAGAGCTGCTGTTGGTTCATCCGCCAAAATCAAGGGTGGATTTTTCACAATAGTCTTAGCAAGAGCAACTCGCTGAGCCTCTCCCCCAGATAAAGTATAAATTTTTTGTTCTAGATCCAAATACCCTAGATTAACCTTTTCTAAAGCCTCCACTTGCCTTTCCAAACGTTCTACTTTTGAAATTTTTTGACCGACAAAGCCCAAATCCAAATTCTCTTTGATTGATTGGTTTTCTAAAAGGCCAAAATTTTGAAAGAGATAGCCCATCTGGTCTCGAAAATACTCACGAGTGGGAATGGTTTTTAAATCTTTCCCCTGATAGAGAACCCTTCCTCCATCTATCTTTTCTAGTTTACCTAAGATATTCAGCAGCGTCGTCTTTCCGCTTCCACTCTTTCCGATTAAGGCATAGACCTTGCCCTTCTCCAGCTTGAGATTTAAACCAGAGAAAATCGCTCGGTCATTAAATTTCTTTTCCAATCCTTGAATATCAATCATCTTATTTTCCTTTCAATACTGCCATGCTACCAGCTTCTTCCTTTTTATCCTGCCTTACTAAAATCAAGAGGGCGTTAAGCGTAAACAAAGCTACAACTAGAGCGCTAATCAAGCTATCTCCTGTCAAAACACTAGATAGAATTAGGCCAAGCAAGAGAACTCCTCCTTGTGCCAGCAAGTACTTGCCATGAAGCTCATAGATTGTCATACCAGCAAGACGTTTAATCATAAGCTCCCGTCTAAACTGCTCAAAATAGAGAAGATTCATGGAATCAAATAACAAGATAGCCGTAGACAGGGTCAAAATCGTCCCAATAAGGAGAGAGTAAAACTCCACCCGTTTGTCATTTAGTACCTTCGCAAAAAATAGCTGGCTTTTTACCAAGTAAGAGACCTTGTGATACAGACCTTGCTCTTTTAGAGCGGTAATGCTGTCTCCATATCGATCTAGCTTCAAGGCACTATTAGCCGTAGTTCCCCACAACATCCCTGCAACAGGTCTTGTTCCAGTCGCTTGCGGCGTTAGAACTACAATAATCGGATCTTTTAGGTACTGACGTGTTGTCTTGTACCCATCATTATAGAGGAAACGTTCCTGTCCTGTTTCTGTAAAAGCTAGCCTTAACTGTGGAAGGTAGTGTTTCTGACTCGTCGCCTCTACACTTTCAGATGAAAATCTTTGCAGGTAATCTGTAAATAATCTTTGATAGTAGGCAGACTGCTCTCGCAAGCTCTCAGGCAAGATCAGCCCAAACTCTCCCTCAGACAAGTTTTGCATCTTGTCCATAAACTCTGAAGAAACGGTAATCTTTTCTTCTATCAGATAGCGCGGTGAGACATAGATAACATTCCCTGACGGTGTGTAGTCACTGAGACGATTGCCATCTAGGTCCACTTCTGCTCCATCTGAGAAATTGTCAACATTGCTCATAATATAAAAAGAGTCTGTATTGGCTAACCGCTCTTCAGTAAATGTCTGCCACTCACGATTATCCTTACGCATTCCTTCTTCATCGGCAAATGCACTAGACCAACCAAAGGATAGACGGTAACGGTCTGAGGACTGGCTCCATTTATCGCTAGCTCTCTCCATCTCCTGCATTTCACGGTAGTGGGGTAGGAGAGCAGTCGCACTCGAGCCGACCACCAGCACGGCCAAGAGTTGCCCCACCATCATCAATGTCATCATACGTTTGAGAGGGAGTTTCCCTTTCAATAGATCCACCAGACTATTTTCTTGTAAGCCAAGTAGATACACGACACTTAGTAAGGTAGAAATCCCTGCCAAGATCAATCCATAAAGTAGAAGAGCAATGATGACCAGTTGCACCGTTGCCATAAACAAGGCACCTTGATACCAGAGAATCCCCAAGCCCAAAAGACTGGATAGCAGCACTGAGCAGATAAGCTGTCTCACATCTTCTAACACTGGTCTAAGAGCCACCCCAAACAAGCTCTCACCAGCGATTAAGCGAATCCCTGCTTGACGAAGGGATTTGATCCGATAAATCAGGGTCAGACTCATAAAGGTCAGCAGAAAAATAGCTAAACTCAGTAGCACCATAGGGGTGGCCGTCAATAGTAAGACTATCGAAAATGGATCTTCTCCATTCGAAACAAAACCTTGATAACCAAGCTCTTTCAAGGTGGTCTGTAAGCTCACTCCATCCAAACTTCCTGACACAATCAAGTAAGAACCTAATAAATCACTCGTTTCTGCACTCTCCTTGGAGGAAATGGTCAGACCTTCTGGAAGCTCTCCCTGACCATAAGTGGCATAGGTAAAGCGTGTTTCTCCAGCTTCATTTGGCTCAACGATTCGACGAGCAATGAGACTATTGTGCTCTACCGCCAAGTGACTCAAAGCCTCTGTCACCTTTTCGCGACTAGCTACTGATTGATTTATCACCACTCCTGTCACATCAACAGAAGGATAGTTACCAAATAAAATCTCTTCTCGATGGTCAACAGAAGTTATCACCATATAAAGCGATACCAATACCATTGAAATCAAAATAAATAAGCGTTTCATCATTTCCTCCAAAAAGTTACTTGGTCACTTAGTGAGAAGGTGACCACAGTCACTGCCATGTTAAGAAGTTTATTAAGTTCTTTCTACTAGCAACATCTTCAAATATATTATATCCGTTTTTTCAAGAACTATCAAGGACATCAATGTCCTTAAAATCTAATTCTTTCATATTATTTTTAGCTTATATCTAAAAAAACAGTCCTAAAGACGAACTTTAGAACTGTTTCAATGCTAGAACAAGGACATTTTTGTCATTGCTTCACTATGTTTATAAATATTTTTTTAAATCTTCTTGCCATTGTTTTTCTAACATAGTAACTAAATAAGAATTTTCTATTATATCAGCAAATAGCTTCGATTTCTGATAGAACTGTTCGGCAGATACATAATCATTGTTTATTATTAGAGATAATTTCCACTCCAACATCAATATAATTGGTTTCTTCTGGAAATCTTGTGTTTTTTCCATTATATGATTAAGGCTAAAGATATAAGATTCTAGTGAATCATAAGACGATAAATTATCCAAACAGGCTAGACCCGAAAACAAAGTGTTACTTAAAGCAAACAGATATTCTGGTGCAATTAATTCTACATGATTTGTCAAACGAACTAAAAACGAATGAATTCTGTTAATTTCTTCAATCTGATTTTGACCTTGTTTTATCTTTGTAAGCACTATAGCAAAATATAAGTTGATAACTTCTAATTCATTTATCAAAAACAATTCCTTATTATAAATTGTTTTAAAATAATCGTCCAGTACGGTTTCCCCGTATTCTGGTCGTCCGCTTCGAATAACATCTATCGTTGCTCTAGTAGCTTCAAACCATACTTTTTCCTCATTAGGAAGTTGCTCATAAAATAAATCCTCTATCTCTTCCAAACACGCTTCCTTCTTATCGTACTCCTCTTCTTTACCATAGATTGGTTCACGTAAAATCTGGTATTTCAATTCTAAATAAACAGGAGGAAGAGCTGAAAAATCCGGCATAAGGCTATAAGCTGGAACTCCTAGCCGGCGAGCAATATAGTCTAACTTGGGCAAACTCGGTTGCGAAGCTCCACTTTCAATTCGCGACAGTTGACGAACTGTCAGTTCTTGCTCATCTCCACAAAAATCTGGACGACTAATTCCTTTTTCTATCCGAATCTCTTTAATTTTTTGACCAATTAACATCAGACAACTCCTCTTCTACCTGCTTCGAAAAATACTGTGAAATTCAAAAAATTGTAACGGTCACATCTTTCCTACTCATAAGATTTCATAGCTTCTTCCACTTCTGCCAAGGTGACCCCAAACAACTCTAAGCGCTTGAGGAGTTGCTTGCCGTTAGAATAGCCGATTCGGAGAGCCTCTCCTAGATATTCTCGTCGCTTACGGCTGTCTGCCCCTGCTAGAAAACCAAGGCGAATCAAGTCGCTACGACTGATGTCAAACTGACTCTCATGTTCAAATTGTTCTGTCACCTGAGCTAGAGCCGTTTTCAGGTCTTCATAACTGGCATGCTCAATTCCCAGAGAACGTCCCTTGGTCTTGGACTTGGGAACAGCTTCATCTCGTTTGAGGAAGGCATGCTGAACTGTTGGAATGGCCGTCATAATCATACGACGAATCCGCTCCCCATTAAAATCTGGGTCTGTAAAGACAATGACTCCATGACGTTGGTGCAGGCGCTGAATCCGCTCTATGTCCTGGTCATTGATGGCAGAACCTCGAGTCTCATAGGTCTCTACATCGAAATAACGTTTAAGATTGGCCGTATCATCGCGACCTTCAACTACGATGACTTGGGAAATTTTCTCTTTCATTACTTGCTGTCCAATCCAAAAATTCGTTCTGCATTTGCAGTTGTTACCGCCGCTAGCTCTTCTGCCGTCATCCCACGCAAGTCAGCTATAAAGTCCACTACATAGCGAGTATAGGCTGTTTTATTTTCGCGACCACGCTTGGGTACAGGTGCTAAGTAAGGCGCATCTGTTTCCACCAAAATCTTGTCCAAAGGTAACTCTTTAGCAGCTTCTTGGATGTCAGTTGCCTTCTTAAAAGTCACCACTCCTGAGAAGGAAATGGTCATACCAAGCTCCACAAACTTCTCTGCCCACTCAAGCGTCCCTGAAAATGAATGCATGATACCACCACGAGGACCAACTCCCTCGCTCTTAATAATCTCATAGGTATCTTCCAGCGCATCACGGGTATGGACAACAAAAGGCAAATCCAAGTCCTTAGATAGCTGAATCTGACGACGAAAAACCTGCTCCTGCACCTCTTTTGGCGCTGTCATCCAATGGTAGTCCAAGCCAATCTCACCCAAGGCAACAATCTTGGAATGCTTGAGCTTATCAAGCAAGTAGGCTTCAATCTCCTCTGTGTAGGTTCCAGCTTCTGTAGGATGCCAACCAATCGTCGCATAGAGTTGGTCATACTCATCTACCAACTCCAAGGCACGCTCAATCGTCGGTTGATCAAAACCAACAATATTCATCTGTGTCACACCCATCTCAGCAGCCAAGGCAATTTCTTCTGCCTCACGACCTGCAAACTCTTCTACATTCAAGTGTGTATGTGTATCAAAAATCATCTCTTCTAACCTCGTTTTCTATCTTCTATTATACCAAAAAAGAGGAGGGGTACCCAATTTTTCAGTTTCCCTCCTCTCTTCAATAGAACTATTCTGCTAGCTTTTCTATCCGATATTGCCCCTCTTCTATTCCACAGTTAGAGACAGAAGAGACTGGTTACATTGATAGAATATCCCTTTTCAGCTAAAGTGTGTGATTATCTTGGGTTCTCACTTTTCTCACCCATCACTAGGATTGATGATTTCTCCAAATCCCCCTTATAATCTAACTTTAAGTAGAGAATAGAATTTTCTAGCTATCCTATTTTCTACGTCTAGCCTTTCTTCCTAGCAAAGCAAAACCACTTGTTGCCGCCACTAGACCAAGACTAGCAAGTGCTGCACTTGATGCTGAACCTGTGTTAGGTAATTATTTGCCAGCAGGCACTTTAACAGTTGATTTTTCATCAGTAACTATGTACTACTCTAGATTCAATCTATTATATAAGAATGTTGAGTCACTAGCTCATCCTTCCATTATCTCTTATATTACAAAATACTCCATAATCTCCAGTAGAATAAATCTGGCTAGAGATTATGGAGTTATTTTCAGCCTTAATATCCTATCAAAAAATAATATTAAGATTCATTCAGTTAGATTTAGTTTACCAATTCACCATTAGCATTGACTCTATAGCCGTTTACTGTTGTATTGACTGCAAGCATACCTGATGCATCTACGTAATACCATTTCCCACTAACTTGGAACCATTGGCAAACTTTCATATCGCCATTACTATTGAGGTAGTACCATGAACCATTGTCTAGTAACCATCCTGTGGCCATTGAACCATTACTATTGAGGTAGTACCATGAACCATTGTCTAGCAACCATCCTGTGGCCATTGAACCATTACTATTGAGGTAGTACCATATTCCATTTTCTTTCACC
>NZ_VMLS01000043.1:0-18557 GCF_013276805.1 Streptococcus sp. 1449 | reverse complement strand
ATCAGTTCTATCTACAACCTCAAAACGGTGTTTTGAGCTGACTTCGTCAGTTCTATCTGCAACCTCAAAACGGTGTTTTGAGCTGACTTCATCAGTTTCATCTACAACCTCAAAACGGTGTTTTGAGCTGACTTCGTCAGTTTCATCTACAACCTCAAAACGGTGTTTTGAGCTGACTTCGTCAGTTTTATCTGCAACCTCAAAACGGTGTTTTGAGCTGACTTCGTCAGTTCTATCTACAACCTCAAAGCAGTGCTTTGAGCAACCTGCGGCTAGCTTCCTAGTTTGCTCTTTGATTTTCATTGAGTATGAAATAAGATATGCACAAATTGATTAGAAAAGTCAAATGAATTTCTACAAATGTTTTAGCAATCGCAATCTACTTGTCTAGATTCAATCTGATATATTTTCGATTTAATGATATGGTATTTAAAACCTCCAAAGCAGCTTGCTCCATTATTTTACTTACGTGAGTGTAGATGTTATTTATTGTTTTAGCGTCTTTGTGTCCCACTCTAACCATTATAGCTTTTAATGGGATATTCTTCTCGGCTAGTGTACTAAGGAGTGTGTGCCTGAAAATATGGGAACTAAGGGGCTGGTTTATCGGTTTCGCTAGTTTAGTATTTGCCTTTTGAAAAGTGAACTTAAATGCCTTTATCTAAATTTACATATCACTATTGTTTAACAAAATATAATCTGCTTTAGCTCACTTATTCTTTTTTTGAAATGTAGAATGAACTTTTTCGAATCTTTTAAAATCTGTTTGTTTTATATCGCCATTCTCCCCCTTTTTTAATTCTCCCTATACAGCCTGACAACTTTCCCGATGGTACGAATATGGGTGCTTTCGTCTAGGTGGATGTCGGGGTATTCGGGATTGAGTTTTTTGAGGTAGCCTTGGCGGAGTTTCTTGACATAGTTAGCACCGTCTACTTGGAAGATGCCGATGGTATTATAGTCAATCTGTGGGGGATTCTTGATAAATAGGTAGTTGCCGTTTCTTATCTTTGGCTCCATGGACTTGCTGACGACATAAGCGATTGCGTCGTAGTCGTCTGGGATTTCATCCTCATAGAATGGAAACTCCATATCTAAATTGTCGTCCTGCATCGAGCGGCTACCTGCAGAGATAAACTACCTAACACGAGAGTAAGTAGTCTGTCTGTAGTCGTCCAGTCTGATGATTTTTGCGATACTTCGTTTATCATCGTTTTTCTTCTCATACAGTTGCCTCTCGGCATAGGTCAGTACTTTACCTTGTCTGGGTGATGCCCGTTGGTCGTAGATAGATTGGATATCGCTAGGAGAATCCTTTTGAACTGGAGGAAAGAGGACATCAATCAAGCTACTGAATACTTTAACTAAGTCAAATATAGTATTTTTCTTAGTAGACCTAACCCTTTTTTCATAGTTTCCAAGGGTGTTTTTACTTATACCAATCTTGGTACTCAATTCTTATTGAGTCCAACCATTACTAGTCTATATTGTTTTATTTTTCGCATGTAACAATTGCAATCTCTTCTTTATCCACGAATGAAATCGCTTTCTGTTTTTATAAGTAAAGCATAACACGAAATCCACGAAAATGAAAACTTTGTTGTGTTTTCGTAAAAAAATTGTTGACAGAGCACGAAACGCCTATTATAATTAAATCAAGCTTAAGGAAATAACAAAAAAACAAATCGGAGGGAAAGACGATGAACATATTAAATGAGAAAGTAATCAATATCTGTAAAGCAGTAGTTAAAGAAACTTTAATCCAAGACATTTAGGAGAAAAAGATGAAGAAATCAAGAAAATTAGCCATATTAGGAATCTGTTCAGCTTTGTTTTTAGGCTTGGCAGCTTGTCAGCAAGATGCTACAACTTCGAATGGGACGAGTCAAAGGCAAAGTAGTTCAACGAAAGTTCCATGGAAAGCTTCATACACCAACCTAAACAATCAGGTAAGTACAGAAGAGGTCAAATCTCTCTTATCAGCTCACTTGGATCCAAATAGTGTTGATGCCTTTTTTAATCTCGTTAATGATTACAATACCATTGTCGGCTCAACTGGCTTATCAGGAGATTTCACTTCCTTTACTCACACAGAATACGATGTTGAAAAAATCAGTCATCTCTGGAATCAAAAGAAGGGTGATTTTGTTGGGACCAACTGCCGTATCAATAGTTATTGTCTTTTGAAAAATTCAGTCACCATTCCAAAACTTGATAAGAATGATCAATTGCTTTTCCTAGATAACGATGCGATTGATAAGGGGAAGGTCTTTGATTCACAAGATAAGGAAGAGTTTGATATTCTATTTTCGAGAGTTCCAACTGAGGCAACGACGGATGTCAAGGTTCACGCTGAAAAGATGGAAACATTCTTCTCCCAATTTCAATTCAACGACAAAGCTCGAATGCTATCTGTAGTCTTGCACGACAATCTGGATGGTGAGTATCTGTTTGTAGGCCACGTTGGAGTCTTAGTACCGGCTGATGACGGTTTCTTATTTGTAGAGAAATTGACTTTCGAAGAGCCCTACCAAGCGATTAAATTTGCCAGCAAGGAAGATTGTTACAAGTATTTAGGCACCAAGTATGCGGATTATACAGGCGAGGGACTGGCTCAGCCTTTTATCATGGATAATGATAAGTGGGTTAAACTTTAATGGTGGTATGATATGACAGTAATCCTAGGACTTTTATTTCTATTTTTGATGAGTTGGTGGGTTATTTCAATCGTTAATAGCCAGAAACCACGAAAAAATGAAACATTTATTGGCTATATCCAAAGATACGATATTGATGGGAATGGCTATCAATCAGAAGTATGGGAAGTGACTGAGGAGGAAGATTTATAATTAAAGAACAGACTCGTCTTTACAGTATTGCACCTATTTCCAGATAGTCCATTTGTAGTTTTATCCAGATTGCTATATAATTTAACTTAGAGAAAATAGGAGGACTAATCAGATGGAATTAAAAGATTTTACAGAAAAAGAACAGGAAATGATAAAGAATGGGCTGACGACGTCTAAGATTAGTGACAAGGAAACTGCTGAGAAGATTCTTGCGCTTGTCCCACAAGACTTGATTAAGCGAATCCCATTTTTCGTCAGAAAACATGCTACGACACGTACGATTAAACGCATTTCAATCGAACACCCTGAACTCTACGCTGCAGCTCAAACAAGTGGTGAGATTCCAGAAAAAGAACGAGAAGAATTACGTCAGATTATCACAACTATCTTTGAACAAAAGATGAATAAGCATAGTATTAAGTAGAGAATGAAAATGTATTTTATTGGCGGTTTGGGAAGCAATGTCTATCATAGCAAGGATCTTCTTCAAGAACTAGATTCGCAGGTCTATTTTCTAAATCCTTATGAAAAGCATCTTCGAGATGAAACAGAATTGAAATCATGGTTTAAAAAATCGATAGAAGAGGAAGAATCTATCTGTCTGATAGGCCATTCTCTTGGAGGAGATTTGGCTCGTTATCTCGCATCGGAATTTCAAGAAGTGAAGAAACTGATTCTTTTGGATGGTGGCTATCTAGATTTAGATAAGATTTTACCTTTAGATACAGAGTTAGAGGAAACTAAAAATTATATCAAATCTCAAATCGTTTCGGACTTAGCTCTTCTTATTTCTAAAGAAAAATCTGAAGCAAAGCATTGGTCAGAAAATATGGAGAAAGCCGTAAGGCAGTCCTATCACTGGAATTCTGAGTATAATAGATATGAGTTGGCTATAAATTATGAAAATATAGAAGCGATACTCCGCTTACGGAGAAAAATACAAGCTTTTAAGAGAGAAGTGGGAGATACCTTGTTTATTAGTCCTCGCTATCCTAATGAAGCTACATGGAGAGAGGAAACACTAAAAGAATTACCAGATTATTTTGATACTATTTTTCTAGAAAACGTTGGCCATGAGCTTTATACTGAAGCACCCAAAAAAATCGCTAGTATGATTAATGAGTGGCTCTCTTATTCTCACTGAGTTGCTTGTATGGCTTGAAATGGTATAAGATGAAAATCTACAAGTCACTAATTCTCATATAACAAAAAAAACGAACAGGCTCTTTTCTGTCATTCAGAAGAGAACTTGTTCGTTTTTATCTTGATTTTCTTAAAAAGCTCGATAAACATAGGGATTTTCTGGTTTATCGACTTTTGTAAAGCTGTCGATTTCCAAGGTTGGGAGATTTTGTTTGAGTTCTTTATGGTAGTGATTGAGCAGTTTTCCTTTGGCCGTAATCCAAGTGTTGTTTTCATACTGCCGGGTATTTCCCTTGGTCAGCAATCCATAGACACCAGAATCTGCGATACAGTGGATAATGCCGAATCGGAACAGAAATTGACTATTGGCATGACTGGGGTCGTTATAGACAAAGCCTGTAAACTGGATTGTCTTGCCCTCAAACTCATCTGGATAGTCGTAGATAGCCTCCATGACCTCCATATAGTTTTCATTAGTGATTTGAATGCTATCCTGGGACAAGTATTTATCCGCCGCCGTTCGCATTTCCTTTTCATAGGCTGATTTTGAAAAATAAGAACTGGTGTCTGGTTTCAAATATTGGCTTGTCGTCCCTTCACTTGTCTGAATGGCTAGATCCGTTCCTTCCGATAGGGGGAAATGATAACCTTTAGCAGAAACGGTCTGAGAATCCAAGCTAACAGTTGGGAAAGTTAAGCCGATGACAAGTGGAATAGCCAGAAGAGAAATACTCGTCATCTTGGCCAATCGGCTGTTCAGATGACTGTGGGTTTTGATTTGCTTCATCCAGATATACAATTGAACAATTGCCAAGATAAAGGAAAGCACCATGGAGATATAGGCCAGATAGGAATAGTGCATGTTGATGTACTGGTTTAGTTTGCCCGACAGATGGAGGTAAATAGTCAGTTCAAAATAGCCAGCTAAAACTAAAAATCGAATCATAGGATGACTCCAATCAAGAGAGAATAGGCTAAAACGACCAGAGTCACAATCGTAATGAAGTGACTAATAAATCGTGCTTTCAAGTAATTTTTCATCATGAGAATATTTTTGATATCCAGCATTGGGCCAATGACGAGAAAGGCCAGAACTGGAGCCAAACCGAAACTCGAGAGAAGAGAAGCACCTATAAAGGCATCCGCCTCACTACAGAGCGAAAGAAGAAAGGATAAAATCATCAAGAGCAGGATGGCAAAAAGAGGGGTCGCACTGATAGAGGTCAGAATCCGAGTCGGAACGTAGACCTGTATTATAGAAGCAAAGAGGCAGCCAAATACCAAATAACGCCCCGTATCAAAAAATTCATCAATGGCCTGCACAAAGACCTGAAAAACTTTTTTTGCAGAACTCAAGTAAGAAAAATCATGCTCATGACAAGTCAGACGATTTTCTTTCTGAATCGGTTCTTGCCAGAAAAATCCTAGAAAAATTCCTAGTATTACAGCCACAAGAATGGAACCCAGAGCTCGTAATAGGGCGACATGGAAGGAGTTGCCAAAGGCAGAATAGGTCGCAAAAAGAACAATGGGATTGATAACAGGTGCTGTCACAAGAAAGGGAACGGCCGTGTAACTGGGAACCTTCTTTTCCAGAAAACGATTGATAATCGGGACGATTCCACATTCACAAGAGGGGAAAAGTATTCCAACGAAGGTGCCAAAAAAGATTCTTCCCCAACGATTTCGAGGGAGAAAATGATAAACCTTGTCAGGTGTGATATAAACCTCAATCAGCCCTGAGACAATGCTTCCTATCAGAACGAAAGGGAGGGCTTCAATGATAATGGAGAGGAAAATAGCCCCAGTCTGAAGTACACTAGATGGGAGTTGTTGAAAAGCAGTCATCTAGTTTTTCTTTTCTGCTTTGGCTTTTTTCTCTTTGTCATCAGGGAAAGTGACTTGTTTCAAATCTGGGAGTTTAGCAAACTCTTCAAACATCTTGTCCAAGTCGTCTCGTTTTGTAAATTTTACAGCCATAGGTGTACCTCGATTCTAAATTCTACCTCTATTATACTATTATTTTGAGGAAAAGGGAAAAGTTAAAATTGAGTATCTAACGAATAATAGAGTTTGATATATCCTGATATACACTATGATTGTGATATAATAGTTGTGGAATAACGGAGGAAATTATGGATTATGAAAAAAATCGGTCAGATTACCGATGAAGTAAAAGAAATTTTTGATATTGTTCTTGAAGCGAGCGACATAAAGGTCAACAAAGACGGTTTGAGAAGCCATATGATAAAAGGCCATCACAATGATGTGATTCATCATATTGAAGACCTGGAACTCATACTAAGGAACCCAGATTTCGTCGGCATCAATCCACGAGAGAAAGACGCCAGTTTTGAATATGTAAAAAGATTTGATAATAATGTTCTTGTTGCGATTAAGTTGCGATTAAGTTACATAAAAGTGGTGATTTCTTTTATGTTCCGACCATGTATCGTTTACAAGATTACAAGTTACAAAGTCGTATTAAGTCTGGTAGATTGAGAAAACATAACATTAAATTGTCTGAAAATTTATTGACAGATTAGAAAAAACATAGTATAATGAAACGTAAAATGAATTCAGGTTTCCTGAACCGATAGGAGTATACAATGAAAAAACTAGGTTTTGTCCTTTTATCTTCAGCCTTGCTACTGACAGCATGTGCAGTCCGTTTTGAAAAATCAACCGAGACAAATGATTCATCTAAGGTGACAGCCTTGTCTGAAGACAAGCAAAAAATGCTTGATAAGGTCACTGCTGAATATAAGACTTTTGTGCAAGAGCAAATCGATAAGCTTTTGACAGATACGGAAGGCTTTGTCAAACTGTTGAAAGAAGGTAAGTTAGAAGAAGCCAAAAAGGTTTATCCACTGATTCGTATGTCTTATGAGCGTTCAGAACCAATTGCTGAAAGTTTTGGTGAGTCAGATGTCAAGATTGACTTCCGTTTGGCAGACTATATGGACGAAAACAAGACAGAAGAAGGTTGGTCAGGTTTCCACCGTATCGAGCGTATCCTTTGGGAAGACAATACAACTAAAGGAACTGAAAGTTATGGCGATCAGTTGGTCAATGATATCAAGGAATTGAAAGCCAAGATTGCAACTGTGGATGTGGACTACAAGGTCATGTTGACTGGGGCAGTCGACTTGCTTAACGAAGTAGCGACAAGCAAGATTACGGGTGAAGAGGAAATTTATTCTCATACAGACTTGTATGATTTCCGTGCAAATATCGAGGGAGCTGAGAAGATTTTCCAACTTTTTAAACCTTTACTTGAAAAATCAGATGCTAACCTAGTTAAAGAATTGGAAGCAGATTTCAAGTCAGTTAATAGTTTGCTGGACAAACAAATGACCGACAAGGAACACTACAAACTCTATACTGATTTGACAAAAGAAGATACCAAAGAATTGTCAGAAGCTGTGACAAAACTTGGTGAACCTCTATCACAAATGGGTAAATTTCTTAGTGGAGAATAAGAGTCATGACTGAAAAAGACGAAAAGTTTTTTGAAAAGAAAATGGACCGTCGAGAATTTCTAAAAAAAGCAGGGATTGGAGGGGCTGGTTTAGCGCTAGGACTCTCTGGTGCTTCTGCTTTTTTCGCACCTAAGCTAGGAAGTCAGGAAAAAATCTCGTACGGAAATGAAAAAATTGCTTTTTATGGCAAGCATCAAGCTGGGATTAGTACGCCCATGCAAAAGAATATCTATTTTGTCGTTTTGGACTTGCATACGACGGATAGAGATAAGATTATCCAGTTGTTCAAGGATTGGACGGATTATAGTGCCAAGTTGGTTGAGGGGGAATTGGTCAAAAAAGATGGCCAGAATGCTCTCTTACCTCCTAGCGATACTGGGGAGACAGTCGGGCTTAACCCGCATCGTTTGACCCTGACTTTTGGTGTCTCTGCCAGTTTCTTGAAAAAGATGAACTTGGAAAACAAGCGTCCTCAAGTGTTCAGAGATTTACCGCCTTTTCCGAAGGAGCAATTGCGTGAAAAATATACAGGTGGAGATATTGTGATTCAGGCCTGTGCAGATGATGAGCAGGTTGCCTTTCATGCTATTCGAAATCTTATCCGTAAGGGGAGAAATGCAGTGACCCTCCGTTGGAGTCAGTCTGGTTTTGCAGCTATCGGTGATCGAATGGAGACTCCGCGTAACCTCTTTGGTTTTAAAGATGGAACAGCAAATCCAACCAAGGAGCAAGACTTTGACCGCGTTATCTGGGCTGATAGTAAGGATTGGATGGAAAATGGTTCATATATGGCAGTTCGTCGGATTCAGATGTTTTTAGAGACTTGGGATCGCACTAGTCTTGAAGAACAAGAAAATACTTTTGGTCGTTACAAGGAAAGTGGTGCTCCCTTTGGTAAGAAGAATGAGTTTGATGAAGTGGATTTGAGTCTCTTACCTGATGATTCGCATGTTCGTTTAGCTAAGGAAGTAGACAAGCCCCTTTTGCGACGTTCTTATTCTTACTCTGATGGAATTGATGAAAAAACTGGCCAGTTTGATACAGGATTGCTTTTCATTTCTTTCCAGAAGGATCCTGATAACTTTGTCAAGGTTCAAACCAATCTAGGTGCTACTGATAAGATGAATGAATATATCACTCACATCGGTAGTGGACTCTTTGCTTGCTTTGGTGGTGTGGAGAAAGGAGGCTACATTGGTCAGAAATTATTGGAAGGCTAGAAGCTGGTTACTAGTTTTAGCTTTGTCATTTTTAATTCTTTCCCCAGTAGGTGCCCAAGAAAGCTTGAGTTCTTACTTTGTGAAAATCACAGATGCTTCTAAAGCAGTGAAAAATGGGAATCAGTCTGAGGCCCAGAAACTCGTTCAGGAGATGGCATCAGACTTCGAAAGAGTAGAAGACAGCAATTCTGAGGCTGGTAAAGTTGTTAAGGAAAAGTTAGCTCAATCAGGCGAGATTACTGAAGACAAACTCACCGAAATTTCTGCAGCCCTATTAGCTTTTGAAAAAGAACAAAATCCTATTGACCTAGATGCGGAAAAGGAAAAATTGCTAAACCGTCTGAGTCTACGTTTTGAAGCCTTGGAACAGGCTATTACTTCCAAAGATTTGGAAAAGGTCCGAGAGGCCTTTAAGAAAATGAATTCCACTTGGACCATCAATGAAAGTGTGGTTCGTGACAATAGTACGGCCCATTATGGACGTGTTGAAACAGCTATTTCTTTCTTGCGTAGTAGTATGGAAACCGAGCCTACAGATTTTAATTCAATCCAGATTTCCTTTGAGGACTTAAAAAAGGCTATTGATGATTTTGTAGCTGGAAAAGCAGTCGTAGCAACATCTTCTGATTTGAGTCTTAAAGACGGTATTGCCTTTTTGACAAAGGCTTTGGAACAATTCCAAGCTGGTGACCAAGCATCAGGAGCAGCCAGTATGAAGGAATTTATTACTATCTGGCCAACGATTGAAGGTTCTGTTAGCACGACCAATCCTTCCCTCTATACTCGAGTGGAAAGTGAAAGCCCTGTGATTATGGTCAAGGGAGGTGAGAAGGAATACCAAGAAAAATTAGAAAAACTGATTGCAGATTTATCACAAATTGATACTAGCGCACGTTACAATGCCTTTGATGCTATGCTGATTCTTCTAAGAGAAGGAGTAGAGGCCCTCTTAATCGTCATGGCCTTGGTGACGACCTTGAAAGCAGCCAAGATGCGAAAAGGGCTCAAGTGGGTTTATGGTGGTGCTATCACTGGAATCATGGCCAGTCTCCTTATTGCCTTCATCCTGCAAATTTCCTTTCCAGTAGTAACATCAGGCTCCAATCGTGAAATCATCGAAGGAGCAGTGGGGATTTTTGCGGTAGCTATGATGATTTTGATTGGAATCTGGCTCCACAGCAAATCCTCGGTCAAAAAATGGAATACCTTTATGGAGTCACAAATGGAAACAGTGACCAAGACAGGCTCCTTTATTTCCATGTTTGCCCTCAGTTTTCTAGCTGTTTTCCGTGAGGGAGCAGAAACCATTCTCTTTTATGTTGGGATTTTACCAAGAATTTCCAGTTTTGAATTTGTCTTGGGAATTTCACTTGCCTTGCTGGTTCTGGTAATTATTGCCCTTGTGATGAACAAGGCCAGTCAATTCTTCCTGCCACATAAGGTCTTCTTTATCCTGACTTGGATGATTTATGCCCTAGCCTTCAAGATGCTGGGGGTTAGTATCCATGCTCTTCAGTTGACCAATATGGCACCAAATCACTTAGTGACAGGCTTTCCAACGATCGACTTGCTTGGAATTTATCCAAGTTGGGAAGGCTTGGTTAGCCAGCTAGTCTTTGTTATTATTGTCTTGATTGTCACTTTTAGACAGGGTGAAAAATAAATGGATAGAAAAGAATTGACAATCGTTGAACATCTGGTAGAATTTAGAAAGAGACTATTGGCAGTAGTCATTTGTTTCTTTTTGGTATTCTCTGTTTCTCTGCTGTTTGCAGACCAGATTTACCAGTATGTGACCCAATCTTTTCAGCAAAAGTTGATTGTTTTAGGGCCTAATGATATTTTATGGATTTACATACGTTTGGCTAGTCTGATGGCCTTTACTATCACCTTGCCTTACACGGTGTATCATATTTGGTCTTTCATTAAACCCGGTTTAAAGAAGGAAGAAGCTAGAGCTGTCTTTGCCTATATTCCAGCTAGTTTCCTTTGTTTTCTAGTTGGACTGGCTTTTGGTTTTTACTTTGTAACACCGGCCTTACTTCAGGTTTTATTAGGGTTGGGAGAAGGTCTATTTGAAACGCAGTTAACCGCCCAAAATTATCTGTCTTTTGTTTTTCAAACGACCTTGCCTTTGGCTCTGATTTTTGAATTGCCAGTTATCATTGCCTTTTTGACGTCGATTGGACTCATTGAACCAGAATTATTGACTGCTTATCGCCGATATGCCTATTTTATCTTATTGGTACTCGCAGTCATCTTAACACCAGCTGACTTTGTCAGCGATTTGGCAATGACTGCCCCCTTGATATTACTCTATGAATTAAGTATTGCTATTAGCAAACACATTATGAAACGCAAGCAGAAAGGAGAGAGGAATGGGAATCTTACGTGATATTGGAGCACCAGGATTGATTATCATCGTTTTAGGAGCTCTCTTGATATTTGGACCAAAACGATTGCCTGAACTAGGCGAGTCAATCGGTAAAATGCTATCTGAATTTAAAAAAGCAGTTAAAGGAGCTGAAAATCAAGATAAGGAAGACTAAACCTTGTCTAATAAAAAACTTTGTACTCTGGAAGCCATCGCGTGGCTAGCTAGAGTGCAAAGTTTTTTTATTTTTTAGTTAAAATGAAGACTGTGTTCCTTATAAGTACAAGGTTATTAAGAGAGTGGTGGACATTAAAATGATGATTTTGAGTTTTTGTTATTTTTGCTTTGGAGCAAGGTAACATAGTCACTTTTGGTGTGAAATAAGTGGGAAAGAAAAACAGTTCTTTGAGTCTGGTCGATAAAGTAAAGCAAGATATACTGACCGATAATTTTTCCTCGCGTAGGGTACTTACTGTTGATTTTTAGTCCGATTTTTTCATCTGCATCAAAGCCAGCTTCAGGAAAAGTTTCTAAACTTTTTAAGCCGTCTAAAATTCTGGCTACAGTATTCTTAGCAGACTGAGGTGATAAAAGAACAGTAGTAATGTAGTCATGGATATTGTCAATTGCCTGACTCACTTCAGTAGAAAGACTCACTTTATAAGCCATATCGTAGCCTCATATTGTCTAGGGAAGTTCCTTGTCCGGATTCGTATTCTCTTAAGGAGCGTTCAGATTGGGCTTGTAGTTCCTGAATCAATCGCTCACGATGTATATCTTCTGCAGTTTTTATTGGTAAATCCTGTTCGAGAACAATCTGCTCGATAAAAAGACTAATAGCATCCGTCATAGTCATTCCTTTTTCCTTGATGATAGCTCTAGCTTGTTCCATTGATGACTCATTGATTTTAAAATTGTACTGTTTAGTAAGTGATGTCGTCATGGTATATCTCCAATCTATACTATATATAGCTAGTATATATCTTTTATATTTTTTAGGCAAGAGAAAACTTTGTACTCTAGAAACTATCGAGAGTGTAAAGTTTTTTTAGTTTGGAACATGAAAACAGCAGTTGATTTCAAGAAACAAAAAAGAACAGCCGAAGCTGTCTTTTTCTCATTATTTGAGACCGTATTTTTTGTTGAAACGATCCACGCGTCCATCTGCTTGAGTGAACTTTTGACGTCCGGTGTAGAATGGGTGTGAGTCTGATGAAATTTCCACACGGATCAATGGGTAAGTTTCGCCTTCGAACTCAACTGTTTCGTTAGAGCGTTTTGTTGAACCGCTAAGGAATTGGTAACCAGTAGTTGTGTCCATGAAGACAACTGGGCGATATTCTGGATGGATATCTTTTTTCATTTTACAATATTTCCTTTCTGCCATGGTCTCTTTGCGAGCCATAGATTGTTACCATACTAGTCTATCAGATTCTGAAAAGTTTGGCAAGTATTTTATCAGTTTTTAAGCAAGTTTTTTAACTTTTGGTAGATGATTTCGTTTTCTTCTAGGCTATAGGAATTAGCACCACTTGCTAGAGGGTGGCCTCCACCATCATGTTCTTTGGCAATTTCATTGATAGGATGAATTTTACTGCGTAAGCGAACGCGGTAGTGGCCAACAGCCTGCTCCACAAAAATTCCCCAGAGACTAACACTATCAATGCGTCCAGGTGCACCGACAATGGCTGCAGTTTCAGCATCGGTAACATTAAATTGTTTCAAGACTTCTTGACTCAGGATAACTCGCGCTGCACCATTTTCATCCACTTCCAGATGGTCGTAGATGTAGCCTTGAAGTTTAGCAATTTTGTAACTCATAGTGTCCATTTTGCGAGTGAGAGCCGCAAAGTCAAAGTTCTGTTCTCTTAGATAGGCAGCCAGACGAAGAGTCCGTGCAGTGGTAGAAGGGTAGAGGAAGCGACCTGTATCACCAACAATTCCTGCAAAGAGCAACTCAGCAGCTCGATCTGACAAGGCCAGTTGGGTTGTTTGGGCAAATAGAGTAATCATCTCGCTAGCGCTGCTTGAACTAGTATCCACCCAAGATAGGTCACCATATACATCATCATTTGGATGGTGGTCAATCTTAATGAGAAAATCACCTTGACGATAGCGCTTATCATCGATACGAGCAGTATTAGCTGTATCACAGACGATGACAAGGGCACCTTGGTAGGCACTATCTTCAACAAGATCCATCTCAGCCATCCAAGTTAGAGTTGGTTCATCATAACCAACGGCTTTGATGGTTTTTTCAGGGAAATGATGTTTGAGAAGAGCTTTCAAACCCACCTGACTTCCCAAGGCATCAGGGTCTGGTTTCATATGACGATGAATGATAATCGTGTCGTATTCTTTGATTTTTTCTAAAATTTGATGGCAAATTTCCATAAATAACCTCAATTCTTTCTCATTTCATTGTAGCACAAGAATTTTTATTTTTAAAATGAAAAAGATGTGATATAATGGAGAAAGATAAATTGAGGAGGACGATATGGTATTAGCAAAAATTGTATTTGCCAGTATGACCGGTAATACCGAAGAAATTGCAGATATTGTAGCAGACAAATTACGTGACTTGGGCTTGGATGTTGATGTTGATGAATGTACAACTGTTGACGCTTCAGACTTCTTGGAAGCAGACATCGCTATCGTTGCGACCTATACTTATGGTGATGGAGAATTGCCAGATGAGATGATGGACTTCTACGAAGACCTAGCAGATCTCAACTTGAATGGCAAAATCTACGGAGTGGTTGGTTCAGGAGATACCTTCTACGATGAATTCTGTAAGGCTGTTGATGACTTTGATCGTGTTTTTGTTTCGACAGGAGCAGAAAAAGGTTCAGAATGTGTTAAAGTTGATCTCTCTGCTGAGGAAGAAGACATTGAGCGCTTGGAACAATTCGCAGAAGAATTGGCTGCTAAAGTAGGATAAGTATAAACGTGCGCTGATGTAATCAATCAGTGCATTTTTCTTATCGTGAGTTAGGATTTTACTAGCCTATTTGGTGGCTTTTTGATACAATAATTCAAATAAAGGAGGAGACTGTATGGATTTAGATAGTATTCGTCAAGAAATTGATCAAATCGACGACCAAATCGTCAAGCTCTTAGAAGAACGAATGCATTTGGTTGAGGGTGTAGTTGCCTATAAGAAAGCTTCAGGTAAACCGATTTTAGATACCAAGAGAGAAGCGGTTATTTTTGAAAAGGTTAGAAGTCGTGTAGGAGATAAGCGCTATCAGGAAACTATTGTCGCGACTTTTTCGGACATACTCAAACGTTCGCGTGATTATCAGAATCAGAATATCAAATGAAAAAAGAACAATTTTATCCGCTAGGCATTTTTATAGCTGCTATGTTGGGCGGACTTGTGCGCTACCTTGTTTCTACTTGGTTATCAGCCAGTCCAGACTTTCCTTGGGGCACTCTCTTTGTCAACTATCTGGGAATTTTCTGCTTGATTTATCTTGTCAAGGGATATCTGGTCTATAAGGGGACTAGTAAGGGCTTGATTTTAGCACTAGGGACGGGCTTTTGTGGAGGTTTAACAACTTTTTCCAGCCTAATGCTTGATACTGTGAAGCTGCTTGATACAGGGCGTTATCTTAGTTTAGTCCTGTATTTGCTTTTGAGCATCGGTGGAGGCCTACTCTTAGCTTATTTTCTAGGGAGGAAGAAATGGTAATGGTCTATCTTGCAATTGCTTGTGGTTTCGGAGCACTCGTACGCTATTTCTTTTCCCGCTATAATCAAACTTCTAAATTGCCCCTCGGAACGCTCATAGTCAATCTTCTAGGTTGTTTTTTAATTGGATTATTCTACAATCATGTGGAGTCTAAGGAAGTCTATGCTATTTTAGCAACAGGATTTTGTGGAGGTTTGACAACTTTTTCGACCTTGAATGACGAACTCCAAAGATTGTTAAGTGATAGGAAGGGATTTTATTCTTATTTAGCTTTGACCTACCTCGGTGGTTTGATTGCGATTTTTTTAGGAATTCTGCTATAAATTTCTTTACTTTTTTGTGGAAATTTGGTAAACTGTATCTTGTGTGTAATGGACGCACAAAAATACAGTTTATCCGCTGAGGAAGATTCCTCAAGATTGACAAAGATAGGAGAATAAAATGAATCCATTAATCCAAAGCTTGACTGAAGGTCAACTTCGTACAGATATCCCATCATTCCGTCCTGGTGACACTGTTCGTGTACACGCGAAAGTTGTCGAAGGTAACCGTGAACGTATCCAGAT
The DNA here is from genome assembly GCF_013276805.1 of Streptococcus sp. 1449. Lineage (NCBI taxonomy): Bacteria > Bacillati > Bacillota > Bacilli > Lactobacillales > Streptococcaceae > Streptococcus > Streptococcus sp. 1449. The sequence goes on along the minus strand of NZ_VMLS01000043.1, from coordinate 3,229 downwards.
TTTTGAAGGTGTTGTTATCGCACGTAAAGGTGCTGGTATCTCAGAAAACTACACAGTTCGTAAAATCTCTAACGGTGTAGGTGTTGAGCGTATCTTCCCAATCCACACTCCACGTGTTGAAAAAATCGAAGTTGTTCGTTACGGTAAAGTACGTCGTGCGAAATTGTACTACTTGCGTGCTCTTCAAGGTAAGGCAGCTCGTATCAAAGAAATCCGTCGTTAATTCGACTAAAACTCTGCTTTTTCAGCAGAGTTTTTATCTAGCTCCCTTAGTTCAATGGATATAACAACTCCCTCCTAAGGAGTAGTTGCAGGTTCGATTCCTGCAGGGGGCATAATAAGAAGCGTAAAGAAACATAAAGAATATTCAAAGTGTTTATTTGTAGGCAATCATCACAATTTAGTTTTTTAAAATAGGTTAGTATTTTTGGAATCTTTGACCAAAGTGTGACCAAAATTTGACCAAAAGTCAATGAATATAGAATAAAGTAGATCAGGAAGCTGGTCTATTTTATTTTGTAGTTATTGAGAAAAAGTGGTTTGTTTTAATTTGACTATTATACACATAATGCGTATAATAGTAAGTGTAAGGAGGTAACGAATATATATGCCACTTACAGGTAAAGAAATGGTGAAACTAGCTCTTGAGAATGGATGGTTTGAAGTTCGTCAAAGAGGAAGTCATCATCATTTTAAGAAAGAGGGTTTTTCTTATCTTGTCACGATTCCAGTTCATGGAAATGAAGATTTGGGAAAGGGATTGGAGAGAAAGATTCTCAAAGATTTAGGATTGTAATTTTTACTTTCCTAAGTCTTTTTACATCAGAGGTAGTAGAATGTTGGGGGTAGTAGAATGTTAAAAACGTATCCAGCTATTTTTCATAAAGAAGGAACAGGATATTGGGTAGAATTTCCAGAATTTGGTGGTGGTACAGAAGGAAAAAATATCGAAGAAGCGATGAAAAATGCTCGAGAAATGCTTGAAAATGTTTTAGCTTCTTATATCGATGAAGGGATGGCGTTGCCTACTCCAAGTGATATTTTAAAGATTGAAGTTTCAGATGGTTTTGTATCAATGATTCAAGTTGATCCTGCGCCTTTTGTGAGAAGTAACAAGGCGATTAGAAAGAACGTGACCGTTCCTGAATGGCTAGTTCGTCTTGCTGATCGAGAAAAGATTAACTATTCAGAAGTTTTGGCACAAGCATTAGAGAAGAAGTTGCAAGTTTAAATTTAAAGACTGTATTTATTAGGGAATAAGTTTGATATGTATTGGTAAAAGTGATACAATAGATATACAAGAAGAAAAGGAGAAATGCTATGTCACAAATTGCTGTAAGAGTAGATGATGAATTGAAAAAAGAAGCGACTGCGATTTTTAATGAGTTGGGGTTGGATATGTCAACTGCTGTGAAGTTATTTTTGAAGCAAAGTGTGTTGACAAGAAGTATTCCTTTTGAAGTTAAACTTGATTCTGAGTAAGGTGAAATAAAAGTGTGGATAGATATAATCTAAAGGGGTTCGGTTATGGTTTATACAATAGATCAGATAAAGGAAAAAATTGTTCCTGTTGCTAAACAATATGATTTATCTAAAATTTATCTATTTGGCTCTTATGCTAGGGGCGAAGCTGATGGGAAAAGTGATGTTGATATTGCTTTGGAGTTAGAGGATGATTCTATATATTTTGATGTATATGGTAGACTTTTGACTATTTTTGATGGTAATATAGATATTCTATTGGTTAGTGATTTACTTTCTCCAAAAACAAACATTGGGAAGTTAGTCAAGAAAAATTTTTTGAATGATAGAGAGGTTATTTATGAGAAGTCAATCTCTTGAAACTGATATAGCATATTTGAAGGATATGGTTTTATATCTTGATAAGGCCGATGCTGTTTTGTATAAAGCAAGAAGATATAATTTACCTTTAGATGATGATATGGTAGTTGATTCTATCGCTATGAATTTAGGACAGGTAGGAGAACAGTTATCGTTAGGCAAATTATCAGAGGAAGTAAAACAGAAGTATTCAGATAGGATAAACTGGACTCAGATAAAAGGTTTTAGAAATTTTATTTATCATAATTATTCTAACTTAAATTTTAAAATTATAGAGGGTATATTGAAGGAATCTGTTCCCAAAACGAAAGAATCTTTACACTCGATTATAAGAGAATTAGAAGGTGAATTATAAAATAGAAAATGAAAGAGAAACTCTAAAAACGTATGGAAGATTTGCTAGAAATCGACAAATTTTATTCCTCAAAAAACGAATACTTCCATAAGAGAAATTATTATTGATGAAGATTTAATATCTGTATTGGATGCATTGAAAGAGGAACAAGATAAGGTTCTTTATAATCGTGAAGAATTAAAGAAATATGATTTGGTCTCTTGTGATAGAAGGTATAAACTTTCTACAAATTATGGATTGAATAAATACTTGAAAGTATTTTTATCCGAACTTGGGATAGGTAGCCAAACCATGATAGCAAAAGCAGGCAGGCATATTTACGGTTTATATTTATTAGACTTCCTGCAAAACTAGAATCCTAGTTCATGATTGATAATACCAACAATCAAATTCATTCGTAAGCCGAAGCGTTTACGATGATTTCGATAGGTTGTTGAAAATATTTTAAACGTTTTCATAGTGAAATGAAATAAGAACAGGACAAATCGATCAGGACAGTCAAATCGATTTCTAACAATATTTTAGAAGTAGATGTGTACTATTCTAGTTTCAATCTACTATACTCTGTCAAAAATATTCTCAACCTTGATTCTCTCCTTAGATAGCGCATGGTTACAGGCTTTATCTTCAGCTGTTAGCAGCTTGAGTTTGCTGGATTTCCTCGGAGTTTGCGCTTGAGGATATAGCTTCATGAGCCCTTGATAAGCACTGTCAGCCAAGATTTTACCAGCTTGTCCGATATTTCTGCGACTCATTTTGAACAACTTCATATCATGACAATAGTTCACAGCGAGCTCCAAAGAAACAATTCTCCCTTGACTTGTGACAATCGCTTAAGCCTTCATAGCGTGGCATTTCTTTTTACCAGAATCATTCTCTAATTGTTTTTTTAGAACGATTGATTTTTACTTCCGTCGCATCAATCATTACCGTGTCCTCAGAACTGAGAGGAGTTCTTGAAATCGTAACACCACTTTGAACAAGAGTTACTTCAACCCATTGACTCCGATGGGTTAAGTTGCTTTCGTGAAT
>NZ_VMLS01000042.1:0-25496 GCF_013276805.1 Streptococcus sp. 1449 | reverse complement strand
TGATAAAGTCGGGATTATAGCACGCCAAGGTCAGAAAAAAACTATCTCGTGAAAAAAAGATCCGTTGGGGTCTTAATTCGCATTCTTGTTTCCAAGCTCATGAAAAAGAGGTCCCCCTGACCTCAACTCGCTCTTTCATTTCAAGGCTCGTGAAAAAAAGACCCAACCGGGTCTGAAAAAGAGGTCCACCCGGACCTCTTTTTTAATCTTCGTTTACGAAAGGCATCAAAGCCATTACGCGAGCGCGTTTGATAGCTGTTGTTACTTTACGTTGGTTTTTAGCTGAAGTTCCTGTTACACGACGAGGAAGGATTTTCCCACGTTCTGAAACGAAACGGCTAAGAAGCTCAGTATCTTTGTAATCAACATATTCAATTTTGTTTGCTGCGATGTAATCAACTTTTTTACGGCGTTTGAATCCGCCACGACGTTGTTGAGCCATGTTTTTTCTCCTTTATAATTTTAGTTGTCCATTAGAATGGTAAATCATCATCTGAAATATCCAATGGATTTGTTGTTCCAAATGGATTTTCATCACGTGAAAAGTCTGGTACTGAATTTGTAGGCGCTGAATAGTTTGCAGTTGGTGCAGAGTAAGCTCCACCTGTATGACCTTCACGCACACTACGGCTTTCTAACATTTGGAAATTCTCAGCCACGACCTCTGTCACGTAGATACGTTGTCCTTGCTGGTTATCGTAACTACGAGTCTGGATACGGCCTGTCACCCCGATAAGTGAGCCTTTTTTAGCCCAATTAGCAAGGTTCTCAGCCTGTTGACGCCACATAACGACATTGATAAAATCAGCCTCACGTTCGCCATTTTGACTCTTAAATGTACGGTTTACTGCAAGAGTAAAAGTCGCAACTGCTACATTTGATGGGGTATAACGCAACTCAGCGTCACGTGTCATGCGCCCTACAAGTACAACATTGTTAATCATAGTTTACCTTCTTACGCGTCAATTTTGACGATCATGTGACGAAGAATGTCAGCGTTAATTTTTGAAAGACGGTCAAACTCTTTAAGAGCTGCATCGTCGTTTGCTTCAACGTTAACGATGTGGTAAAGTCCTTCACGGAAATCTTTGATTTCGTATGCAAGACGGCGTTTTTCCCAAGATTTTGATTCAACAACAGTTGCACCGTTGTCAGTCAAAATAGAGTCAAAACGTGCTACCAAAGCGTTTTTAGCTTCTTCTTCAATGTTTGGACGAATGATATAAAGAATTTCGTATTTAGCCATTGATATGTTCCTCCTTTTGGTCTAATGACCCCAAGACTTTGCAAGGGGTAAGTGAGGTTCGCTCACAATAAACTATTATACTAGAAAAAATTTTTTTACGCAAGTAAAAACTCTGATATGCGAAAAAACGCCACATGGGCGTTTTCCTATTCTTACGGTTTAATACGGTGCAACATACGTGGGAATGGAATGGCTTCACGGATATGTTTTGTTCCTGCTGCGAAGGTTACCATACGCTCGATACCGATACCAAATCCACCGTGTGGAACTGTACCGTATTTACGAAGGTCAAGGTAGAATTCATACTCTGTACGATCCATGCCAAGTTCATCCATCTTAGCGACAAGGGCATCGTAGTCTTCCTCACGCATAGACCCACCGATAATTTCTCCATAGCCTTCTGGAGCAAGCAAGTCTGCACAAAGCACGCGCTCTGGATTTCCAGGAACTGGTTTCATATAGAAGGCCTTGATGGCTGCTGGGTAGTTCATGACAAAAGTTGGCACACCAAAGTGGTTTGAAATCCAAGTTTCATGTGGTGAACCAAAGTCATCACCATGCTCAAGATGTTCGTAGTCAGCGTCTTCATCATTTTCATGCTCCTGCAAGAGGTCAATGGCTTGATCGTAAGTGATACGTTTGAATGGCTCTGCAATATAGCGTTTCAAGAGTTCTGTATCACGTTCCAAGGTTTCCAAGGCTTGAGGCGCACGGTTAAGAACACCTTGTAGAAGAGCTTTTACATAAGCTTCTTGCAAGTCAAGTGACTCATCGTGTGTCAAGTATGAGTACTCTGCGTCCATCATCCAGAACTCAGTCAAGTGACGGCGCGTTTTTGATTTTTCAGCACGGAATACTGGACCAAAGTCAAAGACACGACCAAGAGCCATAGCGCCTGCTTCTAGGTAAAGCTGACCTGATTGGCTCAAGTAGGCTGGCGTTCCAAAGTAATCTGTTTCAAAGAGTTCTGTTGAATCTTCTGCCGCATTTCCTGAAAGAATTGGGCTATCAAATTTCATGAAACCGTTCTTGTCAAAGAACTCATATGTTGCATAGATGATAGCGTTACGGATTTGCATCACCGCTACTTGCTTACGAGAGCGAAGCCACAAGTGACGGTTGTCCATCAAGAAGTCTGTACCATGTTCTTTTGGTGTGATTGGGTAGTCTTGAGATTCACCGATCACTTCGATGTCTGTGATGTCCAACTCATAGCCAAATTTAGAACGTTCGTCCTCTTTGACAATACCTGTCACATAGACAGACGTTTCTTGGCTCAAGCGTTTGATAACATCAAACTTCTCAAGTCCTACTTCTTCACCAAATTTTTCGACAAAGTTTGGTTTAAAGGCTACACCTTGAAAGAAGGCTGTTCCATCACGCAATTGCAAGAAGGCGATTTTCCCTTTTCCTGATTTGTTGGCAACCCAAGCGCCAATCGTCACTTCCTGACCAACATAGTCTTTTACATCAATAATCGTTACACGTTTTGTCATTATTTTTCCTTTTTCTTTTTTATTCTTTATGGCAAACCACTTCTATATTGTTCCCATCTGGGTCAATCACAAAAGCAGCGTAGTAAATCGGATGCTCACTGCGATAACCAGGAGCCCCATTGTCTCGCCCACCTGCCTCTAAACCAGCCTCATAACAAGCCTGAACTTCTTCCTTATTTTCTGCTAAAAAAGCAAAGTGAATAGGATCTTGTGTCCCCTGAGCCAGCCAAAAATCACCACCAGGATGAGGGCTGTTCGGGGCAAGAAAACTGATTAGAGAACTAGTCTTAAAAGCCAATTTATAGCCCAAAGGAGCGAGAAAACTCTTATAAAATCCTTCTGAAATTTGTAAATCCTTTACCTTAATCTCAAAATGATCAATCATTCTCACTACCCATAAATGCTTTCAAGCGTTTAACTGCTTCTTTAAGCGTGTCTAGGTCTGTCGCATAGCTGAGGCGGACATTTTCTGGTGCTCCGAATCCTGCTCCTGTTACCAAGGCCACTTCGGCTTCTTCTAGGATAGCGGTTGTAAAATCTGTCACATCTGTATAGCCTTTCATCTCCATAGCTTTTTTGACATTTGGGAAGAGATAGAAAGCTCCTTGCGGTTTGAGCACTTCAAATCCTGGCACCTCAGCAAGAAGGGGATAGATGGTATTGAGACGTTCCTCAAAAGCCTGACGCATGCTTTCTACAGTATCTTGCTCACCTGATAGAGCCTCAACTGCTGCATACTGGGCTACTGCTGACGGATTCGAAGTTGTTTGACCTGCAATCTTGGACATGGCAGCAATAATGTTTGCTTCTCCAACGGCATAGCCAATCCGCCAACCTGTCATGGCATAGATTTTAGACACACCATTGATGACCACTGTTTGCTTGCGAATTGCCTCAGATAGGCTAGAAATCGGTGTGAACTCATGACCATTATAGACCAAGCGCCCATAGATATCATCTGCTAGAATGAGAATATCCTTTTCTACAGCCCAGTTTCCGATTGCCAAGAGTTCCTCACGGGTGTAAATCATACCTGTCGGATTGGATGGCGAATTCAGCACCAAAACCTTGGTCTTGTCTGTGCGAGCTGCTTCTAACTGCTCTACGGTCACCTTAAAGTGATTATCTTCCTTAGCAGGAACAAAGACTGGCACACCTTCTGCCATCTTGACCTGGTCTCCATAGCTTACCCAGTAGGGGGTTGGGATGATAACTTCATCACCTGGATTGACCACAGCCATAAAGAAGGTATAGAGAGAATATTTGGCTCCAGCAGCGACTGTCACTTGATTTGGCGCTACAGAATAGCCGTAAAAGCGTTCAAAGTAAGTATTGACCGCTGCCTTGAGCTCTGGCAGGCCTGAGGTTACTGTATAAAAAGAAGCACGCCCATCTCGAATCGATGCAATGGCGGCATCTTGGATATTTTTTGGAGTAGTGAAATCTGGCTCACCCAAGGTTAGAGACAGGATATCTCTTCCCTCAGACTTGAGTGCTTTGGCACGAGCTCCAGCAGCCAAGGTCACACTTTCTTCCATTTCTAAAACACGGTTGGATAGTTTCATAGGCCCTCCTTATTGACCAATACTCCTGTTTCAAAATCTACTAGATAAAAATCAGAGCCTGACTTGACTTCCCAGATTGGTTTGTCTTGATAACGGCCAAAGGTAATCTTGTCAATCTCGCCAGCTCCTTTTTCCTTAGAAACGGCTTCCGCTTTTTCTTGTGAAACACCTTGATTTAGCTGATAAACGTAAATCTTATGGTCATCTTTTCCAATCAGGACAGCAAGTGCTTCTTGTTTTTTATTGCGACCAAGAACGCTATAATAGGATTCCAAGCCATTGTATAAGTCAACCTGATCAGCCTGCTCTAATCCTGCATACTGCTGAGCTAATTTTTCTCCTTCACTTTTAGCTGTTTGATAAGGTTTCATACTCAGAAACACTAGATACAGAAAGGAAGCACTGATAACCACAAACAAAATCGTCATCCCTAGACCATACTGCCACAGTAGATTATTTTTTGCTTTGTTTTGTCTTTTTTTCACTCGTCTATTTTACCATCTATTAAGCTTTATTACAAGTGAATGCAAGAATACTCTTCTAAAATCTCTTCAAACCACGTCAGCTTTATCTGCAACCTCAAAGCTGTGCTTTGAGCAACCTGCGGCTAGCTTCCTAGTTTGCTCTTTGATTTTCATTGAGTATAAGCAACCAATTCTATTTCTCCCTTCAAACAAAACCAATTTTGAAAGTGAAACAGTTCTTACTTTTTCAGTCACAAATGACTAGAGTTTCCGAAATTTTACAATTTTCAAATAAACTCTGAGCAAATTTCTTGCAAGTTGTTTTGCTTTGTTGTAATATATTTTATAACAACGAGAAAATTCTCGTAAATTTAAGAAAAAGGAGACACATCATGTCTAAAAAAGTATTATTTATCGTCGGATCACTACGCCAAGGTTCTTTCAACCACCAAATGGCCCTCGAAGCTGAGAAAGCACTTGCTGGTAAAGCAGAAGTTAGCTATCTTGATTATTCAGCTATCCCTCTCTTCAGCCAAGATTTGGAAGTTCCAACTCATCCAGCTGTATCTGCTGCTCGTGAAGCAGTTCTCGTTGCGGATGCTATCTGGATTTTCTCTCCAGTCTACAACTTCTCTATCCCTGGTACAGTGAAAAACTTGCTTGACTGGCTATCTCGTGCCCTTGACTTGTCTGATACACGTGGCGTTTCTGCCCTTCAAGACAAGTTTGTCACAGTATCATCTGTAGCCAATGCAGGGCACGATCAACTTTTCGCTATCTACAAAGACCTCTTGCCATTTATCCGTACACAAGGCGTTGGTGATTTCACTGCTGCACGTGTTAATGACTCTGCTTGGGCAGACGGAAAATTGGTTCTTGAAGAAACAGTCCTAAGCTCACTTGAAAAACAAGCGGAAGACTTGGTCAATGCTATCAAGTAACTAATATAATAAAAGCGAACAAGACTACTTTTCTGACACTCAGAAGACTAGCTTGTTCGCTTTTTTTCATTTATAAACTAAAATAGCTGATGATACATATTGCCAAATACAAAATATCTGATTTCTATACTTCCTTAACAAAAACCAATTCCTGTGGCTGGGACAGATCTTCTCGGTAGGTAAATCCTGCAAAGCTTAAGCGACGAGCTTCCTCCACCGTCTGTACTTGATTTTCTATCAGGGCTGTCAGGAAGGCACCACGCGCTTTCTTGGAAATGGTTGAGTGAATTTTCAGCTGACCGCCTCTATCCTCCATAAATTTGAAGATCACCATTTTTTCTCTGATTTCCTTAGAAAATACCGTCTCAAACTCGGACGACAAGAGGGAGAAAATCACTTCTTCCTGCTTCACAGCTTCATCATAGGCTGCCTTCCAATGACTCTTTAAAGTCTTACCAGCGACTTTTAACTTCATCAAAAAGTCCAAACGGTGAGGGGCCATAGATGACAAGGCTGGAACGACACCGTACAAAGCCGAAGTAATAAAGACATGATTTTCAAGATAGGCTTGTTCCGCCTCGGTCAACTTATCTCGCTTGATATGGCGGTACATAAGCCCATCAAAAAGTTTAAGAGCTGGGTAGTGTTGAGCAGTTTGCCTTTTCAAAGCTTGGATATTTTGACATTCTTCCGCAGCCTTCTCGGCTGATACCTTATAAAAACTCTCCAATTGACTAGCAGAATAGAGGGCCAAGGCATCCAGCACGGCCTGACTTTCTGGTATTAAAGGTGTTGCCTCGATACTCGGCAAGTCTGTGTTCATTTCTTTTGCTGTAGGGATTAAAATTTTCATATTGATAGTGTAGCATATTTTTTAGCCACAACCAAGAAATTCATCTGATACTCAATGAAAATCAAAGAGCAAACTAGGAAGCTGACGCGGTTTGAAGAGATTTTCGAAGAGTATGAAAAACCTCGGTTTGACCGAGGCTTCTCTATTTATTTGGGCCATCCTAACCAGATAGCCACGAGAACAAGGGCTGCGCCAGCTAAACTTGTTAAGATAGATAAGAATTTATCTTTTTTCTCCTTGAACTGAGAAAAACCTATCTTCAAAGCGAGCAGTCCAAGTAGCATTGAAGCAAGCATCAAATAAAAACCCATTTCTTTGTCCTCCATTAGTCTTAATTTATTTTATTATAACATATATTTCTTAAATAAACCTTTTTTATACTCAATGAAAATCAAAGAACAAACTAGGAAACTAGCCGCAGGTTGCTCAAAGCACAGCTTTGAGGTTGCAGATAAAGTTGACGTGGTTTGAAGAGATTTTCGCAGAGTATGAAAAACCTCGGTTTAACCGAGGTTTTTCTATTTATTTGGGCCATCCTAACCAGACAGCCACGAGAACAAGGGCTAGCCCAGCTAAACTTGTTAAGATAGATAAGAATTTATCTTTGTTCTCCTTGAACTGAGAAAAACCTATCTTCAAAGCGAGCAGTCCGAGTAGCATTGAAGCAAGCATCAAATAAAAACCCATTTCTTTGTCCTCCATTAGTCTTAATTTATTTTATTATAACATATATTTCTTAAATAAACCTTTTTTATACTCAATGAAAATCAAAGAACAAACTAGGAAACTAGCCGCAGGTTGCTCAAAGCACAGCTTTGAGGTTGCAGATAAAGTTGACGTGGTTTGAAGAGATTTTCGCAGAGTATTACTGTACTTTAAAGGTCTTGAGATAGCTGTCTTTTCCTACTTGACCTTCGAAGGTTCTACCATTTTCAAGGTAAGGAAGGTCATCTGATACTGAGGCCTTAACCTTGTAAATCTTGCCATCAACTTTAAAGAAGTAGACGGTGTCGCCCTTGATAACAGCTGATTTGAGGTCTGCTACTACTCCCTTGATGCTTTCTGTCGTTGCATTGTCAATTTCAAGGTCGTTTTTATTGGCATACTTGCTGAGCATCTCTTCCACTGTAGTAGCTACGATAACATTTTGGTACTCGACTGCGTCTACTAGAGCATACTCTTTGACCAAGCCAGCATTGTCCTTCAAACCCATGATGTAGAAAGGCTTGTCATTGAGGTTGATGAGGATTGGGAAGGTTGCTTTGTAGGATTTCTCCTGAACAGCACCTTCTGCTGATTCACGGGCTGATTCTTCTGTCGCAGAAGCCAAGCTATACTTAGTAATTTCTCCTGTTCGCATATTTTCAAGGATGAAACCAAGATTACTCTCATCCGCATTAGCCGACGTCACACCTGTGTAGAGATAGATGTCATTACCGATAGACAAGTAATTATAGCCATTGGTAGTCTGGGTCACGTTTTTCTTGGAAATCATGGCATTCAAGAAACCGTCCTTGTACTTGCCGTTGTAGTTGATTTGCTCAATGGTTTCCTCTGCTGGATAGATCCTATCCACCCATTCTGGAACATCTGATAAGCTGTATTCCTTGGTTTCTCCATTTGTAGCATCCAAGATAATGACTGAAGCAGGACGAGGAACCGCAAGTCCAAATTGCTTTTGGTAAACCGTTGCTACATAGAAAGGATTGCCCTCATCGTCCACCTCAAAAGATGGAGTTTTAAAGATTTTGGTCGGGTACTTCAAGCGCAGGTGACGTTTGACATCACGGTTAAAATACTCCGAGTCTGAATACTTGATTGGTGTCTTCAAGTCCACCAAATCCGCATTTCCAGTTACCATGTCCACCTTGATATACTCACCGATTCCCTTAGCTTGATTGTTAAACCACTTGATAGGGTCTGCGTATTCTAGTGGCGTCACTCGATAAGGTTTCCCATCAATTGTCAATTGGGTATAGGTATCTGCCGCTACGTACTGCGACACCTTATCTGTTAGGGAACCCAAGTAGCGGTCACCAATTTTTTCAGCAGTACTTCTATCTAAGATAGGAACCTTACTGGTGTCACTCTTAGGAAATTCAGTAAAGTCTTTTTCCGTAACCGTGACTACATTGGCATAATTTTTAGCCTGAAACATGCTGGAAGTTACCAAGGAAACCAAAGCTGCCAAGAGAAGAATTCCTCCAATCGAAGCTAACAGAATTTTCCCTAACCGATTGATTTTGAAACCCTCAAGATTTAAGGCAGCTTCCGCCTTACCGTGGCGCACATGAACCGTTTTGACAAGGTTTATCCCCTTGCCAAAGCCAAATAAGATTGCCACAACTAACAAATGCCCACAGAGGAAGAAGAGAAATTCCCAGCTGGTCAGGTTAAGGGGCGGTAAAAAGATATACCAGGTCGTTGCGATAAAAATAAGTTCAAAGACTATTCGTTTCATTTGCTTTCCTCCTAAATGATTCGTCCTTCCAAGTGATCCAGCTCATGCTGGCAAATCTGAGCTGGGAAGCCTGTCAAGGTAATGGTCTGTTCCTGCCACTTGCTGTCACGATAGGCAAGCCTTATGGTTTCATAACGCTTAGTTGATCTCACACCTACCAAGGACAAACAGCCTTCTTCTGCCTCATAGGATCCTTCAAAGGACAGAAGCACTGGGTTAAACATGACCACGGGAACCAAGCCAAGATTAAAGATAATCACGCGCTTTTGCACCCCAATCATATTGGCAGCTAGACCAATGCAGGTCTCACGATTTGCTAAGAGTGTATCCTGCAAATCTCTGGCAAGATAAAGGTCTTCCTGACTTGCCGGCTGAGATACCTGAGATAAAAACAAAATATCTTTTACAATTTTCTTTTCCACTTCCTCACACTCCTCTTGTTTTTTACTATATTATAACAATTATAGCACAAAAGCCGATAACTGCAAGCCCTTTCCCTCAACTGTAGCAAAAAGCCATCCGAAGATGACTTTTTTGCTACTTATACTCAATGAAAATCAAAAAGCAAACTAGGAAGCTAGCACAGGTTGCTCAAAACACTGTTTTGAGGTTGCAGATAGAACTGACGAAGTCAGTAACATATATACGGCAAGGCGACGCTGACGTGGTTTGAAGAGATTTTCAAAGAGTATTAATTTCTTTATAAATTACTTCCATCCCACGCTTAACAGCTGGACGATTGGCAATTTTTTCTGCCCATTTTACTAAATTCTGGTAACTTGAGGCATCCAAGAATTTTGCAGAACCTTGGTAAAGTTTTCCTTGAACTAACTGTCCATACCAAGACCAGATGGCAATATCTGCAATCGTATAGTCATTGCCTGCAATATAAGGTTTCTGAGTCAATTCCTTATCCAATAAATCCAACTGGCGTTTCACTTCCATCGTAAAACGGTTAATAGGATATTCCAATTTTTCAGGGGCATAATTAAAGAAATGTCCAAATCCCCCACCTAGAAAAGGTGCAGCCCCAGCTTGCCAGAATAGCCAATTCAAAACTTCTACCTTTTCCACAGGATTACTTGGTAGAAAGGCTCCAAATTTCTCAGCAAGATAAAGGAGAATATGAGCAGATTCAAAGACTCTTACTTCTTCAGTTCCTGACTGGTCCAACAAGGCTGGAATCTTGGAATTTGGATTGAGCTTTACGAAGTCTGAACCAAATTGATCCCCATCCATGATAGCAATCTTATACAAGTCGTAAGCCGTTTCCTTAAAACCAGCCTCTAGTAATTCTTCCAATAAGATAGTGACCTTCACACCATTTGGTGTTCCCAGTGAATAAAGCTGAAAAGCTTGTTCTCCTTTTGGCAAGTTTTGTTCGAAACGGGCACCTGCTGTTGGTTTATTTAAGCCCGTAAAGGCTCCTTGATTACTAGCTTCATCCTGCCATACGGTCGGTAATTGATATGCTGACATCCGAAACCTCCCTTAAATCGCATTCTTGTCAAAACCGAGTTTGCGTTGAATAAACTTAACGATTTCGACGATGATAATCATTGAGAAGCTTCCAGCCATAACAATTCCCCATTGTGACAAGTCTAGTTTGGTTACGTGGAAGATTCCTTCAAGCGGTTCTACAACGATTGTTGCCATGAGAAGGATAAAGGATACCAAGATGGACCAGTTAAAGGTCTTAGACTTGAATGGGCCAACTGTCAAGATGGATTGGTAGACAGACTTGACATTGTAGGCATGGAAGAGCTGAATCAAACCAAGGGTTGCAAAGGCCATCGTTAGGGCATCTGCATGAATAGCATGATTGTCACCCACATGAACTGGGTAAGCAATCGCAAGGCCATAAACACTCATAACAAGAGCTGCTTGGAGTACACCTTGATAAATGATAGAACTCAAAACACCACCTGAGAAGAAGCTTGCCTTGCGTCCACGTGGTTTATGATTCATGACACCAGGCTCCGCAGGTTCAACACCAAGAGCGATAGCTGGGAAGGTATCCGTTACCAAGTTGATCCACAAAAGATGAACCGGCTGTAAGACATCCCAACCAAACAAGGTTGATAGGAAGATGGTTAATACTTCAGCAGTATTGGCAGAAAGTAGGTACTGAATAGTCTTTTGAATGTTTGAGAAGACCTTACGTCCTTCTTCCACTGCGACGATAATAGTCGCAAAGTTATCATCTGCAAGAATCATATCAGAAGCCCCCTTAGAAACCTCTGTACCAGTGATTCCCATACCGATACCGATGTCTGCTGTTTTCAGAGCTGGGGCATCATTGACACCGTCACCTGTCATGGCAACGACCTTACCTTGTTTTTGCCAAGCCTTGACGATACGAACCTTGTGCTCTGGAGACACACGGGCATAAACAGAGTATTGACCAACAACTTTTTCAAAGTCTTCATCAGATAATTCGTTGAGCTCAGCACCAGTTAAAACGTGGTCTTCTGTATCGTTTGCATCAATGATTCCCAAACGTTTGGCAATAGCTTCTGCGGTGTCTTGGTGGTCACCTGTAATCATGATTGGACGAATTCCAGCTTCCTTAGCCACACGAACAGCCTCAGCGGCTTCAGGACGTTCAGGATCAATCATCCCAATCAAACCAGTGAAGATTAAATTATTTTCCAGCTCTTCAGAAGTGAGGTTTTCTGGAATGCTATCGATAATCTTATACGCACCTGCAAGGACACGCAAGGCTTGGTGGGCCATTTCAGAATTGTTTGTATGAATGAGGTTTGTGACCTTCTCATCAATCGGAGCAATATCCCCAGCCTTATCACGAAGAACACAACGTTTCAAGAGTTGGTCTGGCGCACCTTTAACAGCTACGAGGAAGCGTCCATCTGCAAGTGGATGAACTGTTGACATGAGCTTACGGTCAGAGTCAAATGGCAACTCCGCCATACGAGGATATTTGTCTAAAAATTCTTTGACATCGTAGCCCTTGTCCAAGGCATACTGGATAAAGGCTGTTTCGGTTGGATCACCAATCAGGTTGCCTTCCACATCGATTTTCGTATCATTGGCCAAGACAACTGAACGAAGGAGGGGCATTTCAAGACCCAGTTCAATGTCATCAGCTGAGTCATGTAGGACTGCATCGTAGAAGATTTTTTCAACTGTCATCTTGTTCATGGTCAGCGTACCAGTCTTATCAGAAGCGATGATTTCAGTTGAACCAAGTGTTTCAACTGCTGGCAACTTACGAACGATGGAATGTCGTTTGGCTAAAACTTGAGTACCAAGGGAAAGAACGATGGTCACGATAGCAGGAAGTCCTTCTGGAATGGCTGCAACGGCAAGGGCAACAGAAGTCAACAACTCACCAAGTGGATCCTTCCCTTGAATGAAGACACCCACTACAAAAGTAACAAGGGCAATGACCAAGATTGCATAGGTCAAGACCTTAGAAAGGTTGTTCAAGTTTTGTTTGAGGGGTGTATCCGTCTCATCAGCGTCTTGAAGCATGCCCGCGATATGACCAACTTCCGTGTACATACCTGTATTGACAACAACTCCCATCCCACGACCGTAGGTTACGTTTGAGTTTTGGAAGGCCATATTGACACGGTCACCAATACCAGCATCTGTCGCAAGCTCGACTGTCAAGTCTTTTTCAACCGGTACAGACTCACCTGTCAGAGCAGCCTCTTCGATCTTAAGAGAGTTGGCTTCTAGCAAACGTAGGTCTGCTGGTACTACGTCACCAGCTTCAAGGGCAACGATATCTCCAGGTACCAATTCTTTAGAGTCAATCTCAGTCATGTGCCCATCACGCAGAACGCGGGCAGCTGGACTAGACATGGATTTGAGGGCTTCGATAGCTTCTTCTGCTTTTCCTTCTTGGTAAACACCAAAGGCAGCGTTAATGATAACCACGGCTAAAATGATAATGGCATCTGCGATATCTTCCCCACCAGAAGTCACGACTGACAAGATTGCTGCTGCAACTAGGATGATAATCATCAAATCCTTAAATTGCTCGATGAATTTGACCAGGATTGATCGTTTCTCGCCTTCTTCGAGTTCATTGTGGCCAAATTCGGCAAGGCGCTTTTCCGCCTCACTTGATGACAAACCTTGCTCGGTCGCATCCACAGCCTTCAAGACCTCTTCAGGACTCTGAGTGTAAAACGCTTGGCGTTCTTGTTCTTTTGACATGTGTCTCCTCCTTGACATTGTGTGCAAAACAGACTCTCTTTTCCCTCATCGCATCTTTTCACGACAAACAAAAAGAGACCTGTTAATCATAACAAGTCTCGCTATTTAAGATAGGGCCGGAAAACATACTTTTCAGTATAAAATTCGGAATGACGACACTATCACAGGTTTCTGCCAGCTACTCCCTTGAGTAGTACTATTATACCAAATTTTGGGTAGTTTTAAAAGAGTAAAAACTACCTTATTTGAATTTTCCCTTGAAAACCAGTATAATGGTAGAATGCTATATGACTAGAAAGGAAGTTGAATGAAGCAATCTATCTCAAATCTCAAGTTAGCTGAACGTGGTGCCATTATCAGTATTTCAACCTACCTGCTCTTGTCTGCAGCGAAATTGGCTACTGGCCATCTTCTTCATTCATCCAGTTTGGTGGCCGATGGTTTCAACAACGTGTCGGACATCATTGGAAATGTGGCCCTCTTGATTGGAATCAGGATGGCACGCCAGCCTGCTGACCAAGACCACCGTTTTGGCCACTGGAAGATTGAGGATTTGGCTAGCTTAATCACTTCCATCATCATGTTCTATGTTGGCTTTGATGTTCTAAGGGATACCATTCAAAAGATTCTCAGTCGTGAAGAAACGGTCATTGATCCTCTGGGTGCAACTCTAGGAATTATGTCTGCAGCGATCATGTTTGTGGTCTATCTCTACAATACTCGCCTCAGTAAGAAATCCAACTCCAAGGCACTGAAGGCCGCAGCAAAGGACAATCTTTCTGATGCTGTCACCTCACTTGGAACCACCATTGCCATCCTAGCTAGTAGTTTCAATTATCCCATTGTGGATAAACTGGTTGCTATCATCATCACTTTCTTTATCTTAAAGACTGCCTATGATATCTTCATCGAGTCTTCCTTTAGCCTTTCGGATGGCTTTGACGACCGTCTGCTTGAGGATTATCAAAAGGCCATCATGGAAATTCCCAAAATCAGCAAGGTTAAGTCCCAAAGAGGTCGTACCTACGGTAGCAACATCTACCTGGATATTACGCTAGAGATGAACCCTGACCTGTCTGTTTTTGAGAGTCATGAAATCGCGGATCAGGTCGAGTCTATGCTGGAGGAACGTTTTGGGGTTTTTGATACCGATGTCCATATTGAGCCAGCGCCTATCCCTGAGGATGAAATTTTAGACAATGTCTATAAAAAATTGCTCATGCGTGAACAATTGATTGACCAAGGAAATCAACTGGAAGAACTCTTAGCTGACGATTTTGTCTATATTCGCCAAGACGGAAAGCAGATGGATAAAGAGGCCTATAAAGCAGAAAAAGACTTGAATTCAGCTATCAAGGACATCCAAATCACTTCCATCAGTCAAAAGACCAAACTCATCTGCTATGAATTAGATGGTATCGTCCATACCAGTATCTGGCGTCGCCACGAAACTTGGCAAAATGTCTTCCACCAGGAAACAAAAAAAGAATAGAGAAATCCTGTCATGAGACGGGCTTTTTCTATTCTTCTAACTATCAAAGTCACTGAGATACTCATAGCGTTCGTATTTTTCAAGGAGTGCTTCATTTTTCTCATCCAATTCTTTTTGGAGAGTAGCCAGCTTACCAAAGTCAGAGCCGTTAGCCTGCATTTCCTCTTCAATAGCAGCGATACGGTTTTCCAAGGTTTCAATATCACCTTCAATACTTGCCCACTCCTGCTTTTCTTGATAGGTCATGCGCTTCTTGTCTTCTCTGACCTTGACGACCTTCTCCTTTTCAGACTTTTGAACTTGATTGGCCATATCTGTTTCAAAGGCTTTTTCATCAAGATAATCGGTATAATGACCAAAGAAAGGACGAATCTTGCCATCCTCAAAAGCGAGAATCTTAGTCGCTACCTTATCCAAGAAATAGCGGTCGTGACTAACAGTCAAAACTGGACCAGCAAAGCCTTGCAAGAAATTCTCCAAAACTGTCAAGGTTGCAATATCCAAATCATTAGTCGGTTCGTCCAAGAGAAGAACATTTGGTTTCTCCAAAAGCAGTTTGAGGAGATAAAGACGTTTTTTCTCTCCCCCAGACAATTTCTCAATTAAGGTTCCATGCGTCGAACGTGGGAAAAGGAACTGCTCCAGCAACTCTGCAATCGAAGTCGTAGAACCACCGCTGGTCTTGACCTCTTCTGCCACTTCCTGCAAGTAATTGATAACTCGCTTGCTTTCATCCAAGCCCTCAATTTGCTGAGAGAAATAGGCAATGCGAACAGTTTCCCCAATCACAACTTGTCCTGTTGTCGGCTCAAGACTGCCTGCAATCAGGTTGAGCAGGGTCGATTTTCCAACACCGTTGTCACCAACAATACCAATACAATCTTTAGATTGCACCAAGAGATTAAAATCTTGCAAAATGGGCTTGTTTTCATAGGCAAAAGAAACATCCTGAAACTCGATGACTTTCTTCCCAATCCGACTGGTTTCAAAGTTCATGGTCAAGTCTGTCTCAGCAGTATTGCCTGAAACCTCTTTCTTTAAGTCATGGAAACGATTGATACGAGCTTGTTGCTTGGTTGCACGCGCCTGCGGTTGTCTGCGCATCCAGGCCAATTCTTGCTTATAAAGTTGTTCCTTTTTGTGGAGAAGAGCCGCATCGCGCTCGTCCTGTTCCGCCTTAAGGCGAACATAATCCTGATAATTTCCCTGGTACTCGGTCAAGCCTGCGCGATCCAATTCGAAAATCCGAGTTGACAAAGCATCTAGGAAATAGCGGTCGTGGGTAATAAAAAGGACGGTCTTCTTGGAATTTTTCAAAAAGAGGGTCAGCCACTCAATAGTCGCAATATCCAGATGGTTGGTCGGCTCATCCAGAAGCAAGAGGTCGTGGTTGCCAAGAAGAACTTGCGCCAACTGGACCCGTCTTCTTAGACCACCTGACAATTCCCCAACTGGAGTGGATAAGTCCTGAATGCCCAATTTGCTAAGAACGGTCTTGACCTGACTCTCAATTTCCCAAGCTTGAAGAGAGTCCATCTCCGTCATGACACGCTCCAAACGAGCCTGCTTGTCCTCACTGTAGTTGAGCATAATCAACTCATACTCACGAATGAGCTGGATTTCCTTGAGGTCGCTGGAAAGAACCGTATCCAAGACCGTCTTGCTATCATCAAAATCAGGATCTTGAGTCAAGTAGCCAATCTGGTAATCATTCTTAGCTGAAAAGGGACTGACATCCCCATCAAAGCCAGAAACACCAGAAAGGACATCTAAAAGGGTGGTCTTGCCAGTCCCATTGACACCAATCAAACCAATTCTGTCTAGGTCATGGATAATAAAGGAAATATCCTTAAAAACGGTCTTGTCACCGACGGATTTACTTAGTTTTTCAACGATAAAATCACTCATTTTTTCTCCCTTAGATAAGCATGGATGGCTTGACGGTTATTTTCCAATTCTCCATCGACAATGGCATATTCAATCTCTGTTAAAATCTCTCCCAAATCTGGACCTGGTTGATAGCCATATTCCTTAATCAAAACGCCACCATTAATCTGAATTTCTTTCTTGTCATGAATGGTCAAACTCTGATAGGTTTCTGTTATGACTTGTGGGTTGACTGGTTTTCCCTGGGTCTGACGAAGATTTTCAGCCTGTAAAAGCAACTCCAAGTCAAAGCGATAACAATCGCGCTTGCTCAATTCTCCCTTTTCACGCAAGGCCAAAATAGTCAGCAAATCCTGAACTTGCTTGGCAAACTGACGTGAGGTCTTCCAAGCTTTCAAAAATGGCTGCGCATTTTCAATCTCCAAAGCCCACAGTAGAGCCGCCCAAGCTTGCTCTGAAGATTCAAAGGTGAAATCAGTCTCTAAATCAAACAGTCTGTTAAGTTTGTCTTGGCTAGATGCCAGATCAGGGAGATAGTCATAAGCTTGACTCTCAATCATGGAAGCCAAGCCCCTTCTCCAAAATGGAGCCAGCAAGAGTTTATCAAACTCAACGAAGGTACGCTCCACAGAAATTTTCTCCAAAAGTGGCGTCAATGTCTTCATAGCTTTAAAGGTTTCTGGCTCAAATTCAAAGCCAAGACTAGCCTGAAAACGGAAACCACGCATAATTCGTAGAGCATCTTCGTTGAAACGCTCACTAGCCACTCCAACCGCTCGTAAGACTTGCTTTTCCAAATCTTCTAAACCATGAAACAAGTCAATGATTTCCCCTGTCTCATCCAAGGCAAAGGCATTGACTGTAAAATCACGGCGCTTAAGGTCTTCTTCTAGCGAGCGAACAAAAGAAACCGCACTGGGTCTGCGATAGTCCACATAGACATCCTCTGTCCGAAAGGTGGTTACCTCATACTCCTCATCCCCATCTAAGACCAAGACGGTTCCATGCTCGATTCCGATATCGGCTGTTCGCGGAAAAATCTGCTTGGTCTCTTCTGGATAAGAAGACGTCGCAATATCCACATCATGGATAGGGCGATTGAGAAGGGCATCTCGAACAGAACCTCCAACAAAATAGGCCTCAAAACCTGCTTCTTTAATTTTTTCTAATACTGGTAAAGCCTTCTGAAATTCAGAAGGCATTTGCGTTAATCTCATAATAAGTGTTCTAATCCATAGACAAGCTCATGACGCTTGACAACTTCTTTAATTCCCAAATTCACCCCTGTCATGAAGGAGCTGCGATCATAGGAGTCATGACGGAGCGTCAATCCTTCTCCCTGATTGCCAAAGATGACTTCCTGATGGGCTACCAAGCCTGGTAAACGAACTGAGTGAATCCGCATGCCATCAAAGTCAGCACCACGGGCACCTGCAATCAATTCTTCCTCATCAGGCGCACCTTGCTGAATAGACTCTCGAACTTCTGCCATTAACTCAGCCGTTTTAATAGCTGTTCCACTCGGAGCATCCTTTTTCTTGTCATGATGGAGCTCGATAATCTCCACATTGGGGAAATATTTAGCAGCCTGCCTTGCAAATTGCATAAGCAAGACAGCACCCAAGGCAAAATTGGGAGCGATCAAGCCACCCAAATCTTGGGCACGAGAAAATACTTTTAGCTCTGTAATTTCTTCACTCGTGAAGCCAGTCGTTCCAACTACTGGAGCAAAGCCATTTTCAAGAGCAAAGCGTGTATTTTCATAGGCAACAGCTGGAGTTGTAAAATCTACCCAAACATCCGCTTCAAAGCCTGCTAAATCAGCCTTATCCTTGAAAACAGGAATTCCCTGCCATTCTGACTCAGACTCAAAAGGATCCAAAACTGCTACCAAGTCCAAGTCTGGATCAGCCAAGACCATCTGACAAGCAGCTTGACCCATCTTTCCCTTAAAACCAGCAATAATTACTCGAATACTCATCTCTACTCCTGTCTAAGATACAAAGGACGTTAGCTACCCATGAAAAATAGGGAATGGCGCTGACTTCCCACGAAAGGCAAGACAGGCATCTTTTTTCAAGAGGCAGGTAGTCCGTGTTCAATTGCTAAGATACAAGGCATCTTAACTAGCCTAAAAGTGCCAACTAAATCACTGGAATATAACCCAGAGCAATACTTCCTGCTCCTAGGTGGGTTCCAATGACACTACCGAATGTAGCAAGCGAAACATCTGAACTTAATCCAGATTCAATCAAGTGCTGACGCAATTCTTCAGCCTTTTCAGGAGCATTCCCATGAATGACAATGACCCGATATTGGCCTGAAGCCGTTGTTTCCTTGATGATTTCAATCAAGCGCTTGGTTGCTTTCTTTTCCGTACGAACTTTTTCGTAAACTTCAATCACACCTTGATCGTTAAAATAAAGGATTGGCTTAATGCTAAGCAAATTGCCCAAAATGGCAGCCCCATTTGAAAGGCGCCCACCTTTTACCAAATGATCCAGGTCATCTACCATGATAAAAGCTGACGTACGGCTGATTTGAATAGCTAGCTTATCCTGAATGATAGCAAAATCATCGCCCTGATCTCGCCAGTTAAAGACGCTTTCAACCATGATGCCTAGGGGAGCGCTTGTAATCAAAGTGTCTGGGAAAGCAATGGTTAAACCTTCATAGTCATCCACCATATACTGAATATTTTGGTAAAAACCTGAAATTCCAGAAGATAGGAACAGCCCCAAGGCATGTGTATAACCTTGTTCTTTGAGCGAAGTTAAGATCTCATCTAACTTGGCAATACTTGGTTGACTGGTCTTAGGCAATTCAGAAGCCTGAGCCATTTTTGGGTAAAATTCCTCAGCAGTCAGATTGATGCCTTCGACATACTCCTCACCATCAATATTGACAGGAATATCCAAGACATACAAATCTTCTCTTTGCAAGGTCTCTGCACTGAGATAGGCAGAAGAATCTGTGATAACAGCTAGTTTCATATTAGAACTCCAAATTGATTCCTGGTAAGTCTAATGCAATTTCAGTTACTTCGTAAGTCAAACGGTTGAGCATATTCAAACATGGACGAGCCAAAGTTTCCACTTCTTCTTGGCTCAATTCACTTGGTTCATTGACAATACGGCCATCGATATGATTTACCTGTGAAATGGTTCCACTGATGACAAACTTATCAAATACAATCATAAATGTCAAGATGACAATCAAGGAAGTCACTTGATTTTCTTGATTATGTTGGAGCAATTGGAAGTTCACATCCACCTTAGTTTCAGGAGCTCCATTTTCATTTTCCCATTCAAAATTACGCGCATCAAAATGATACTGACTAACAAATTCTTGTTCACGTTTAAGATTCATATCTTTCTCCCTCGGCTACAATATTATAAGCTATTGTACCATAATTTTTTATTTTCATCTAGTTTTCTAAGTTTTAGTCCATCTCAATTTCAGCTCGAACTACGTCTGCGATGGTATCAACATAGTAGTCAACTTCTTCTGTGGTAGGCGCTTCTGCCATAACACGCAAGAGGGGCTCTGTTCCACTTGGGCGTACTAAGATACGACCATTCCCTGCCATTTCTTCTTCCATCTTCTCGATGATAACCTTGATAGCTGGCACTTCCATAGCCTTTTCCTTCACGGCATTTTCCACTCGGATATTGACTAATTTTTGTGGATAGATGGTTACTTCTGCTGCCAACTCTGACAAGCTCTTACCAGTTTCCTTCATGATTTTTGTCAATTGGACAGCGGATAATTGACCATCACCTGTTGTATTGTAGTCCATCAAGATAACGTGCCCAGATTGTTCACCACCGAGGTTGTAGCCTGATTTTCGCATTTCTTCAACAACGTAGCGGTCGCCAACTGCAGTGACTACCTTGTTAATACCTTCGCGATCCAAGGCCTTGTGGAAACCAAGGTTAGACATAACAGTTGTCACAATTGTATTTTGAGCCAATTGTCCTTTTTCAGAAAGGTATTTCCCAATGATGTACATAATCTTGTCACCATCGACGATGTCGCCATTTTCATCAACAGCAATCAAACGGTCACTGTCTCCATCAAAGGCCAAACCAATAGCTGAGCCGCTTTCTTTGACCACTTCTTGAAGGGTTTCTGGGTGGGTTGAACCAACATTAAGGTTGATGTTAAGACCATCTGGTGTTTCCCCTATAACAGTCAACTGAGCACCAAGGTCTGCAAAGATTTGACGGGCACTTGTAGAAGCTGCACCATTAGCTGTATCCAAGGCAACCTTCATTCCTTCAAGAGGAGTTCCAGTTGAAACAAGGTAGCCTTCATACTTACGCAAGCCTTCTGGATAATCTACCAAGGTTCCCAAGCCTTCTGCACTTGGACGAGGAAGAGTGTCTTCCGCAGCATCTAGCAAGGCTTCAATTTCTGCTTCTTTTTCGTCATCTAGTTTGAAGCCATCACCGCCAAAGAACTTGATTCCATTATCAAGGGCTGGGTTGTGGCTAGCAGAAATCATGACACCGGCGCTTGCTCCCTCAGTTTTTACCAAGTAAGCTACTGCTGGTGTCGCCAGAACACCTAGTTTGTATACGTGAATTCCTACAGATAGAAGACCAGCTACCAAGGCAGATTCTAGCATTTCCCCTGAAATACGTGTGTCACGTCCTATAAAGACTTTCGGTGCTTCCGTTTCATGTTGACTAAGAACATAGCCTCCAAAACGTCCTAGCTTAAAAGCTAATTCTGGAGTAAGTTCCACATTAGCTTCTCCACGGACTCCATCAGTCCCAAAATATTTACCCATTTTTATAAAATCCTTTTTCTATTTTTAATTCGTTTTTGAACTAGTTGCTTTCGTTGACGAAGATGTCTCCGATGAACTGCTTGTAGTTGAATTTGATGTGCTTGAACTTGGTGCTGCTGGTTTTGTAGTTACCTTCATTGTTGTATCAAAGGGAGTGATAACTGTCGGTAAGACAACACCATTGCGGTCGATTGCCTGCAAAGGTACTGAACCACTGTAATTACCTGTTATGTGTTCGCTAGTTGGCAAGACAGCGATAATCTTATCAATTCTATCCAATGTCTCTTGATCACTCGTAATCGACACTTCTTCATCTGACACCGTGACATTTTCAATCTGTACCCGACTATCAATTTGACTAGGGTCAATCTCTGGTACAACCTTTACCTTATCCTTCTGAGCCTTCTTCCCAATCTTGACTGTAATTTTTTGCGGAGTCGCCACAGCGGTCAGCCCATTGGGTAAATCTTCAATGCTCAAAGGAACTTCAATCGTTCCAACACTGGCATCTGTTAGGTCAGCAGTAACCTTGAATTTACGTGTGCTTTCTTGCATTTCACTAGCTAGCGATAGGCGATTTGCACCAGTCAAGACCACTGAGACTTCTGAAGCAAAACCGCTAATAAAATACTCATCACTATTATAGCGTATGTCAATAGGAACATTTGTTACTGTATTCGTATAGGTTTCCGTTTTTACCTGCCTAGCACTGGTACTGTTTTGAAAATTCGTCGCCGTAGCATAGACAAATAAGACACAAGCAAAAAAGAGTGAGGATATGATATATAAACTATTTTTTTTCATGTTTCCATCCTCCTAGCAATCGTTCTTTAAAACTAAGACCCGCTTCCTCTTTTGGAAGTAAGATTTCACGTAATTCTGTTTCAAATTCATCAAGTGTTAGGTTGTGCTTAAAGCTTCCATTATAGGTTATCGAAATTCCTCCCGTTTCCTCTGATACGACAAAAGTCAAGGCATCTGAGACTTCTGATAAACCGATAGCCGCCCGGTGTCTGGTCCCAAATTCCTTGGAAATCCCTGTGTTTTTTGTCAAGGGCAGATAGGCAGACGTCACAGCAATACGTTCTTCTTTGATAATCACCGCACCATCATGTAGGGGAGTGTTGGGAATAAAAATGTTAATGAGAAGTTCTGCAGAAATCTTAGCATCCAAGGGAATTCCTGTCGAAATATACTCCTGCAAGGTACGTACACGCTGAATAGCAACCAAGGCCCCGATTTTACGAGGACTCATGTATTCAACAGACTTAACAAAGGCACGAATCATCTGTTCCTCAGCACTAATAGGGGCATTGGAAAAGAAATCTGTCGCTCTTCCCAAACGTTCCAAACCAGTCCGAATCTCTGGAGAGAAGATAACAACCGCCGCAATAACCCCATAAGTAATAATTTGATTGATTAACCAAGAAATCGTAGTCAAACCAATCATATTTGCAAGGATTTGAGCTAAAATAAACACCAAAACTCCACGTACCAAAATCATAATCTTGGTTCCTGCAATAGCTTTTGTAAAATGGTATAAAATATAAGCAACAATCAAAATATCAATCAGATTGATAGCTATCGTCCATGGACTTGCAAACAAACTGGTCCAATATTGCAGATTGGATAATTGTTGAAAATTCATCCCTGATATCCTCCCTATCAAAACACTTTCATCCTATTATACCATTTTCTGGCATTTTTTTCCCTATCCTAGTCCATTTTACATTGAGCAAAAATATGATAAAATAAACTGACTAGAAAAAACAAAGGAGAAACTATGTCTCAACTCTATGATATTACCATTGTAGGTGGTGGTCCTGTCGGGCTTTTTGCAGCCTTTTATGCCCACCTACGCCAAGCCAAGGTTCAAATCATCGACTCTCTTCCCCAACTGGGTGGACAACCTGCTATTCTCTACCCTGAAAAGGAAATCCTAGACGTCCCAGGCTTCCCAAATCTGACTGGAGAAGAGTTGACTAACCGCTTGATTGAACAGCTAAACAGCTTCGATACCCCTATTCATCTTAATGAAACGGTTCTTGAGATTGAAAAACAAGAAGAAGGCTTTGTCATCACAACTTCTAAAGGAAGTCACCTAACTAAAACAGTTATCATCGCTATGGGTGGCGGTGCCTTCAAACCACGTCCGCTGGAACTTGAAGGGGTTGAGGGCTATGAAAATATCCACTACCACGTTTCCAACATCCAGCAATACGCTGGTAAGAAAGTGACCATTCTTGGTGGGGGAGACTCAGCTGTGGATTGGGCTTTGGCTTTTGAAAAAATTTCACCAACAACCCTTGTTCACCGCAGAGATAATTTCCGTGCCTTGGAACACAGTGTCCAATCCTTACAAGAATCATCTGTAACCATCAAGACACCATTCGTCCCTAGCCAACTCCTTGGCGATGGAAAAATGCTTGACAAGTTGGAAATCACAAAAGTCAAATCTGATGAAACAGAAACGATTGACCTAGACCACCTCTTTGTCAACTATGGCTTCAAATCTTCTGTCGGTAACCTTAAAAACTGGGGTCTCGACCTCAATCGTCACAAGATTATTGTCAACAGCAAACAAGAATCTAGCCAAGCAGGTATCTATGCTATCGGTGACTGCTGCTACTATGACGGAAAAATTGACTTGATTGCGACAGGTCTCGGAGAAGCTCCAACTGCTGTCAATAATGCTATCAACTACATCGACCCTGAGCAAAAAGTACAACCAAAACACTCTACTAGTTTATAAAAAAGAACCACGAGTCACATAGGATTCGTGGTTTTAAAATGAACTACACCTCAAAAGTTAGACAGAAATACATCTAACTTCTGATATGCAGCCCACCTTCTCTTTGCTCTTGTTTGAATAAGAAATTTTTTGAAGAATCATTAGATTATACAAAGTATTCATATCAGCCTTTTAAAGCTATATAAAAACTCTCCAACTATTCTATTATACCATATAAAAAATAAATAAATAGACTTGTTTTTTTCTTTTTTTGACGTATACTAATAATAGAAAGCGCTTTAAATAAAATAAAAGGAGGTTTTATGAGGAAAGTAAATAAGGACATTTTATTCTTAACTGGAATCATAGTTTTATGTTTTGGTTTTTTATTATTTCACATCAACCCCTATTATGCCGAACCCTATGCGACACTGAAAGAAAGAATAAATTTATTCTTTTGGCAACTATATTGGAGACCTGTAGGAACTCTCAGTATTATTTCGGGTTGCATTATAACTTTCAAAGGATTGAAAAAATAATCTTTTACTCATGAAGAAAGGAAATTTGTTATGATTAAACTGAAACTATTGTTTTTCTCTCTACTATCAAGTCTATTATTCTTAGTCACAACATCTACGGTTTTTGCTGATGTCTATCCTGGTACAAATTATGAAATTGTATCTAATCGTATTGTAAAAGATATCAACACAGGAGAGTTATTGTCATTTTATACGACTGAACTTAGAGACGCCTATTTAGAGTCTAAATCTACGTATCAGACTCGTTCTAATGCAACTGGTGTTGCAGACTATAGAACTAAATACTCTCACTCTTACAAGAAAAGCACCACATCAGGTCCTGTAAGTTCAACTGCCTATGGTGGAAAAGCTGGAGCTACTCTGACTGTAGGTGCAGGTGTTAGCTTTTCTGCTCCGGAGTCTGGAGCTGGACTTAGTTTAAATCACTCAGTCTCCCATAACGTACCACCCTACACTTATGGTTATATTAGACTAAAAGCATCTTACACAGTAAACGTTCGTAAACTAGAAGTTAGATACTTAGGCACCAACAAATGGGTTCCAGCTGGTGAAACCTCTACTATATCGAATGTTAGCGTTTGGAGCGAACTGGTCACTTGGAAATAACTCATTAGAGACTGGGTAAAAACTCAATTTCAGGAGAAAATGAAATAAATTTTCTCACAATAAAACGCATAGTATTACGGTTCAAGTCAACACCGGATATTATGCGTTTTTGATTTTAAAGAGCCAAATTTCTTAACTTAATGACATTGCTTTTTGCCCAACCTCTTTTTATTTCAAAAAAGAACCTCGCAAAACAAGAGCCTGGTTTTATAGTTCATCGGCTTTTACAAAT
>NZ_VMLS01000041.1:0-7549 GCF_013276805.1 Streptococcus sp. 1449 | reverse complement strand
ATTCCGTCTCGCGCCATTTATATATTTTGGAAGGGTAGCGAAGAGGCTAAACGCGGCGGACTGTAAATCCGCTCCTTCGGGTTCGGGGGTTCGAATCCCTCCCCTTCCATTTTACGGGCATAGTTTAAAGGTAGAACTAAGGTCTCCAAAACCTTCAGTGTGGGTTCAATTCCTACTGCCCGTGTTAATAAAATTATGGCGGGTGTGGTGAAGTGGTTAACACACCAGATTGTGGCTCTGGCATGCGTGGGTTCGATCCCCATCACTCGCCTATTTTATATTATTGGGGTATAGCCAAGCGGTAAGGCAAGGGACTTTGACTCCCTCATGCGTTGGTTCGAATCCAGCTACCCCAGTTACTATTTGCCGGCGTGGCGGAATTGGCAGACGCGCTGGACTCAAAATCCAGTGTCCGCAAGGACGTGCCGGTTCGACCCCGGCCGCCGGTATAGTATAGCGATAAGGAACGTTGTAAGTCTTCGTTCCTTTTTTATATTATTTTTGCTATAATAATACTTATCCAAATTTTATTTAGATTATGAAAGTGTAGGGAAGTATGTCTCGTTCTATCGATTTATTAAAACATCGGTATTTGAAAAATATTAAAGAAAATCCTGAATTGTTTGTCGGGATTGAGCTGGAATATCCTGTTGTAAACTTGGAAGGGGATGCTACAGATGTTGAAGTTATCAAGCAGTTATTCCGATATTTAGTTTTTGCTTTGGATTTTACTGTCGAAAAGGTAGATGATTTTGGGTATCCTATCCAGTTAGTAGATCCAGTAAGTCAGGATACTATTTTATTTGAAGTTTGCTATACTACGATTGAGTTTGCATTTGGTAAGGCTGAAACGATTCAAGAGGTCGAAAATCGTTTTAACAATTATATGGATGTGATTCAGAAGAAGTTAGCTGAATCAAATCATGCTATTGTTGGCTGTGGCATTCATCCTAACTGGGATAAGAATGAGAACTGTCCAGTGGCTTACCCACGGTATCGCATGTTGATGGACTATTTGAATTTGAGTAGAAATGTGACTAAATCAGAGTTGCATCATTTCCCTGAATATGGTGCTTTTATCTGTGGGAGTCAGGTACAGCTGGATGTTTCAAAGTCTAACTACTTACGAGTGATTAATGCTTTTACCCAAATTGAAGCAGTTAAGGCTTATTTATTTGCAAACTCTGAGTTTACAGGTGCGGATTGGGATACGAAAATTTCAAGGGATATTTTCTGGGAAGAATCGATGCATGGTATCTATCCAAAAAACGTCGGGGTCAATGCTAGACTCTTTAAAGATGAGGATGATTTTTTGGATTATCTAGATCATTCTGCAATTTTTACTGCGGAACGTGATGAACAAACCTATTATTTTTATCCGATTCAGGCAAGGGACTATTTGGCTACACCTGAAATCCAAGCATATGCACTTAATGGGGATGAGATTATTATTTATCCTCAAGAGAAGGATTTTGAAACACATCGTAGTTATCAGTACCAAGACTTAACGACTCGCGGAACAGTTGAGTTTCGTAGTGTGTGTACTCAGCCTCTAGATAGAACCTTTGCTTCAGCAGCTTTTCACTTGGGATTGTTGGTTAATTTAGATAAGTTAGAAGCTTATTTAGAAACAGCACCTTTCTTTAAAGAATTTGGTCGTGATTACAAGTTTTTAAGACGGCAATTTTCTAAAAAAAATCTTATAGCTGAGGAAAAAACTGCGATTATTGAATTTTCCAAAGACTTACTCCTTCTAGCTGAGGAAGGACTGGAGATGAGAAATAAGCAAGAAATGACCTACTTACAGGCTTTGAAAGAAGAATTGGGTATATAATTTCTCTTATAAAGGGAGAATTTTCTGAAAAATCATGATATAATGGAAGTGACTATAGATAAAGGATAGAGAGTAATGACATTAGTTTATCAATCAACGCGTGATGCGAAAAATACAGTAACTGCTAGCCAAGCTATTTTGCAAGGTTTGGCGACGGACGGTGGTTTATTTACACCGCTTACTTATCCAAAGGTAGATTTGGACTTTGACAAATTGAAAGATGCTTCTTACCAAGAAGTGGCTAAGTTAGTTTTGTCAGCATTTTTAGATGACTTTACAGCTGAGGAGTTGGACTACTGTATCAACAATGCTTACGATAGCAAATTTGATACTCCAGCTATCGCGCCATTAGTGAAATTAGACGGCCAATATAACTTGGAACTCTTCCATGGTTCAACGATTGCCTTTAAGGATATGGCCTTGTCTATCTTGCCATACTTTATGACGACTGCTGCCAAGAAACATGGTTTGGAAAATAAGATTGTTATCTTGACAGCGACATCTGGTGATACTGGGAAAGCTGCTATGGCAGGATTTGCCGATGTGCCTGGTACTGAGATTATCGTCTTTTATCCAAAGGACGGTGTCAGCAAGGTTCAAGAGTTGCAAATGACCACTCAGACTGGCGACAATACTCATGTTATTGCTATTGATGGTAACTTTGACGATGCGCAAACTAACGTCAAACAAATGTTTAACGATGTAGCCCTTCGTGAAAAATTAGCGGCCAACAAGTTGCAATTTTCATCTGCAAACTCTATGAACATTGGTCGTTTGGTACCACAAATTGTTTATTATGTTTATGCCTACGCTCAGTTGGTCAAGACTGGTGAGATTGTGGCTGGTGATAAGGTCAACTTCACAGTACCAACAGGAAACTTTGGAAATATCTTGGCTGCCTTTTATGCTAAACAAATTGGTCTACCAGTTGGTAAATTGATCTGTGCTTCAAATGACAACAATGTTTTGACAGACTTCTTCAAGACACGTGTTTACGATAAGAAACGCGAGTTTAAGGTGACAACTAGTCCATCTATGGATATTTTGGTATCTTCAAACTTGGAGCGTTTGATTTTCCATCTTTTGGGGAATGATGCGGTTAAAACAGCTGAACTCATGAATGCCTTGAATAGCCAAGGTCAATATGAGTTGACTAATTTTGATGCAGAGATTTTGGACCTCTTTGCAGCTGAATATGCGACTGAGGAAGAAACAGCTGCAGAAATCAAGCGTGTTTATGAGTCAGATTCTTATATCGAGGATCCACATACGGCGGTTGCTTCAGCAGTTTATAAGAAATACCAAGCGGCTACTGGCGATGCGACTAAGACAGTGATTGCTTCAACAGCTAGTCCATACAAGTTCCCAGTAGTTGCAGTAGAAGCTGTAACAGGGAAAGTTGGCTTGACTGACTTTGAAGCCTTGGCTCAATTACATGAAATCTCAGGAGTGGCTGTACCACCTGCAGTTGACGGGCTTGAAACAGCTCCTGTTCGTCACAAGACAACAGTGGCAGCTGCTGATATGCAAGCAGCGGTTGAGTCTTATTTAGGACTTTAAGACAGAAGGAGTAAACTCGGTTGGGAAGCCAACTGAGTTTCTTTTCATCAGGAGGACGGATTGTTTAAGAAAAATAAAGATATTCTTAATATTGCCTTACCAGCTATGGGCGAAAACTTTTTGCAGATGCTCATGGGAATGGTGGACAGTTATTTGGTTGCTCATTTAGGATTGATAGCCATTTCGGGTGTATCAGTAGCTGGCAATATTATCACGATTTATCAGGCGATTTTCATCGCTCTGGGAGCTGCTATTTCCAGTGTTATTTCAAAAAGTTTGGGGCAGAAGGATCAATCTAAGCTAGCCTATCATGTGACTGAAGCCTTGAAGATTACCTTATTATTAAGTTTCCTTTTAGGAGCTTTGTCCATCTTTGCTGGGCAAGAGATGATAGGACTTTTGGGGACGGAGAGAGATGTAGCTGAGAGTGGTGGACTCTACCTATCTTTAGTTGGTGGTTCGATTGTTCTTTTGGGCTTGATGACGAGTCTGGGTGCTTTGATTCGTGCAACACATAATCCACATCTGCCTCTCTATGTTAGTCTTTTATCCAATGCCTTGAATATTCTTTTTTCCAGTCTAGCTATTTTTATCCTTGATATGGGGATAGCGGGTGTTGCTTGGGGGACTATTCTGTCTCGCTTGGTTGGTCTTGTGATTTTGTGGTCACAATTAAAACTGCCTTATGCGAAGCCAACTTTTGGTTTAGATAAGGAACTATTGACCTTAGCTTTGCCAGCAGCTGGAGAGCGGCTTATGATGCGGGCTGGTGATGTCGTTATCATTGCCTTGGTCGTTTCTTTTGGAACGGAGGCAGTTGCTGGGAATGCAGTCGGAGAAGTCTTGACCCAGTTTAACTACATGCCTGTCTTTGGCGTGGCTACGGCAACGGTCATGCTAGTGGCTCGAGCAGTTGGAGAGGATAATTGGAAAAGAGTAGCTAGTTTGAGCAAGCAAACCTTTTGGCTTTCTCTGGTCCTCATGTTGCCCTTGACCTTTAGTATCTATGCCTTGGGTATACCACTAACTCATCTCTATACGACTGATCCTCTAGCTGTTGAGGCTAGTGTTCTAGTGACACTTTTTTCACTACTTGGTACTCCTATGACGATAGGAACAGTCATCTATACAGCAGTCTGGCAGGGTTTGGGCAATGCTCGGCTTCCCTTTTATGCGACAAGTATAGGAATGTGGTGTATCCGCATTGGAACAGGATATCTGATGGGGCTTGTGCTTGGTTGGGGCTTACCTGGTATTTGGGCCGGAACCCTTTTGGATAATGGTTTTCGTTGGTTATTTCTACGCTACCGCTACCAGCGTTATATGAGCTTGAAAGGATAGGAAATGCAAAAAACAGCTTTTATTTGGGATTTAGACGGGACTTTATTGGACTCTTACGAAGCGATTTTATCAGGGATTGAGGAGACTTTTGCTCAGTTTTCTATTCCTTATGATAAGGAGAAGGTAAGAGAGTTTATCCTCAAGTATTCGGTGCAGGATTTGCTTGTGCAGGTGGCGGAAGAGCGAAAGCTAGATGTGGAAGTGCTCAATCAAGTGCGTGCCCAAAGTCTGGCTGAAAAGAATGCTCAGGTAATTTTGATGCCAGGTGCGCGTGAGGTGCTAGCTTGGGCAAATGAGACAGGGATTCAGCAGTTTGTCTATACTCATAAGGGGAAGAACGCTTTTACCATTCTCAGAGATTTGGGTTTGGAGTCCTATTTTACGGAGATTTTAACCAGTCAGAGTGGCTTTGCGCGGAAGCCAAGTCCAGAAGCGGCTAACTATCTGTTAGACAAGTATCAGTTGAATTCTGACAATACTTATTATATAGGGGATCGGACTCTGGATGTGGAATTTGCCCAGAATAGTGGGATTCAAAGTCTCAACTTTTTAGAGTCGTCTTATGAAGGCAATCACAGGATTCAAGCGTTAGTAGATATTTCCCGTATTTTTGAGGTTGAGCGATAAAAAGATTATGTCAGTTTTGTGACAGAGACCTAACAAACTGTTTCAAGTAACCGAGTTTGTTACAAGGAATAGACAGTTCTGTTAAATAGGCCCGAGAGGGCTTTTTTTCTGCATTTTTTGTGTTATGATAGACAGGTACTCATTTGAAAGGAATTTGAAAGAATGAAGAAAAGAATATTATTAGCCTCAACAGTAGCCTTGTCATTTGCCCCAGTATTGGCAACTCAAGCAGAAGAAGTTCTTTGGACTGCACGTAGTGTTGAGCAAATCAAAAATGATTTGACTAAAACGGACAACAAAACAAGTTATACAGTACAGTATGGTGATACCTTGAGCACAATTGCAGAAGCCTTGGGTGTAGATGTCACAGTTCTTGCGAATTTGAATAAAATCACTAATATGGACTTGATTTTCCCAGAAACTGTTTTGACAACGACTGTCAATGAAGTAGAAGAAGTAACGGAAGTTGAAATCCAAACACCCCAAGCAGACTCTAATGAAGAAGTGACAACTGCGACAGCAGATTTGACAACCAATCAAGTGACTGTAGATGATCAAACTGTTCAAGTTGCAGATCTTTCTCAACCAATTGCAGAAGCGCCAAAAGAAGTCTCATCAAATTCAGAAGTTACAGAGACAGTGACTGCTACAGAAGAAGTGACACCATCTACAGGAACTTCTGTCCCAGAGGAGCAAACAGCCGAAACAAGTAGTGCAGTTGCAGAAGCAGCTCCTCAGGCAATGACTCCAGCTGAGAAAGATGAAACTCAAGCAAGCACTCAAGCTGAATCAGCAGTAGAAGCAACTACAACACCAGTAGAAGAAAAAGCTCCTGAAACAACTGCAACAAGTTCAGAAGCAAAAGAAGTAGCATCATCAAATGGAGCTACACCAACAGTTTCTACTTATCAACCAGAAGAGACGAAGATAGTTTCAACAACTTACACAGCTCCAGCTGCGCCTGATTATGCTGGACTTGCAGTAGCGAAATCTGAAAATGCAGGCCTTCAACCACAAACGGCTGCCTTTAAAGAAGAAATTGCCAACTTGTTTGGCATCACATTCTTTAGTGGTTACCGTCCAGGAGACAGTGGAGATCACGGAAAAGGTTTGGCTATTGACTTTATTGTACCAGAAAGCTCAGAACTAGGGGATAAGATTGCGGAATACGCTATTCAAAATATGGCCAGCCGCGGCATTAGTTACATCATCTGGAAACAACGTTTCTATGCTCCATTCGATAGCAAATATGGGCCAGCTAACACTTGGAATCCAATGCCAGACCGCGGTAGTGTGACAGAAAACCACTATGACCATGTTCACGTTTCAATGAATGGATAAACCAGACTTGGTAATATCATTTTGACGAATGAGATCTAGCTTTCGTGATAGGAAGTAGGTCTTGTTCGTTTTTTATTTGTCATACTCTTCGAAAATCTCTTCAAACCACGTCAGTTTTATCTGAAACCTCAAAGCTGTGCTTTGAGCAACCTGCGACTAGCTTTCTAGTTTACTCTTTGATTTTCATTGAGTATCAATTTGAATGGAAGATGGGAAGTTTCTGTCTTGTAATGATTCAAGCAACATTCTTGCAATCTATTTTACTTTATACTCAATTGTTTTCAAAAAGCAACCTTGTCCATTGTCTGCTGACAGTGGACTTTAAAACGCTTTTTTCCAGTCCTTGAATAACTTCTTGAAGCTTATCAATGACGGCTTCCAATGTTTGGAAAGCCTTGTTTTTAAAACCTCGTTTTCGAATTTCTTTCCAGACTTGTTCAATAGGGTTCATTTCTGGTGTATAAGGTGGGATAAAAGCCAACTCAATATTACTTGGAATCTCTAAGGTATTTGATTTATGCCATATAGCATTATCCATGACAAGTAAAATATAGTCATCTGGATAAGCTTGTGAGACTTGCCGTAGAAATTCATTGGTCCACTCAGTATTGCATCCTCCAGCAATGAGGAAAAAGGAATCTCCTGTCTGAGCATCTACTGCCCCATAACAATAGCGATATTCTCGCATATAATGACTAGGAATGCTAGGTCGGATTCCTTGAGGAGCCCAACAAGAACTCATCTTACTGATTCTTCCGAAACCAGCTTCATCTTGGTACATCAAACGTACTTTGTTATAAGTCCCCTCTTCTTTAAAGCGCTTACTCAAGGTCTCGAATGTAGATT
>NZ_VMLS01000040.1:0-5215 GCF_013276805.1 Streptococcus sp. 1449 | reverse complement strand
AGCTTCTTGGTTCTTAGATTTGTTCTGCAAAAACCTTTTCAGCAAGGTTCATAGCGTGGTCTGATACACGAGTGTAGTGTGAGATGATGTCTATAAAGTTGACCCCAGCTTGTGTTGAACATTCGCCCTTGTTGAGGCGTTTGATGTGGGTTTTTCTGAGAACACGTTATTGCTTCATGACGTTCTACAAGACTGCGTGCTTTTTCAATATCATTGTTTTCCACACTATCCAGAGCATCTTTGATAAAGTCACTAGTTTGACGATAAACTTCCTCTAATTCTTTCAAGGCGGCATCAGAAAATTCAACATTTTTACGTTGAAGATAGTCAGTCAGATTGAGTAGAGCCTCCGCGTGGTCTCCAATCCGTTCCAAATCACGGGAGGAATCAAGGATATTGGTGAGCACTTCGCTTTCTTTTTGACTGAGAGCTTCGCTTGAAAGGGCAATGAGATAACGTGTTAATTGCTCATCGATGGTGTTAATGGCTTCTTCGGTTTTATGCCCTTTTTCAGCAACTTTTTCATCCAAGTCAATGATATACTTATAGGAAAGGTCAAAGGCTTTGGCAGCGTAGTTTCCTAAATGCAAGAGCTCTTTCTTAGCATTTCCGAGAGCGATAGATGGGGCTTGTTTGATGAAATGCTCATCAAGATATAAGGGTTCATATTTGACAACCTCGTCCTCTCCAGGAATAATCTTGGTTACAAAGTAAGCCAGAGCTCCGATAAATGGAAATTGGACAATGGTATTGGTAATATTAAAGGTTCCGTGAGCAAAGGCGATGGTCATTTCTGGTGCTAGATTTAGCGTAGCTTCAAACCAATGAATCAGGGCTGTAAAAGGAACTAGAAAAATAACGCAGACGACTGTTCCGATAACGTTGAAGGCAACATGAGCTCCTGCTACCCGTTTAGCTGCAATATTAGCACCTAAAGAGGCAATGATGGCTGTAATGGTTGTCCCGATATTGTCACCAAATAGAACTGGCAAAGCTCCTTGCAGGTCAATGAGATTGCTGGCGTAGAGGTTTTGTAAAATCCCGATGGTAGCCGAGGAAGCTTGAATCAGTAAGGTCAAGCCGGTACCGACAAAGACACCCAAAACAGGATTCTTACTTAGCTCAATCATATAGTCCTTAAAGACCTGTAAATCCTTGAGTGGAGCCATTGCGCCGCTCATGAGATTGAGGGCAAAAAAGATACCACCGACACCAAAGAGGATGCGTCCGATATTATTGACTGTCCGATTTTTCGTAAAAAAGAGACAGACGGCACCGATAAAGAGCATAGGTAGGGCATAGTTACCTAATTTAAAACCGATGAGAAAGGATGTGACAGTTGTCCCAATATTAGCACCCATGACAATCCCGATAGCCTGACGTAAGGTTAAGAGACCGGCACTGACCAGGCCGACTGTAATAACTGTTACACCAGAACTAGACTGAATTAGAGCAGTCATCCCAATACCAACCAGAACTCCAAAGAAAGGATTACTAGTATATTTGTCAAGGTAAAAACGAAGGCGATCTCCAGCAGCTTGTTGCAAACCGTCTCCCATGGTCTTGATACTATATAAGAATAGTCCCAGACCACCTAAAAAGTGAAATAAAATTTCCTGCCAATTAATGGACATTTCTTTTTCCTCCGAAAAATAATCGCGGAATATCTCCTATTCTATTTTAAAGGATAAAAGTAAATCTAACAAGTGTTAATGTCAAGTTTGTAAAAGAAAATTATAATTGATAAGTGTATTATTTTTAAGAGTTTTTAACCTTATTTTAGATTTGTGAAAACAGCTATTGTTTTTTGTCAAAAAATGCTTTAGGATAAAAATGTGATTATCTTGGTCCCTGTGATTGGGATAAAAATTTTATAAAGAAAGTTAAGCGCTTTCTTTTGTGCAACAAAATCAATTTTTTAGGAGGAGAAAATGAAGAATTCATTTTTTGAAAGACGTTGTCGTTACAGTATTCGTAAGTTATCAGTAGGAGCCTGCCCGCTGATGATTGGTGCTGTTTTATTTGCTAGTCCAGCCTTGGCTGAAGAAACTGCAGTTCCTGAAAATAGCGGAGCTAATACAGAGCTTGTTTCAGGAGAGAGTGAGCATTCGACCAATGAAGCTGATAAGCAGAATGAAGGGGAACATGCTAGAGAAAACAAGCTAGAAAAGGCAGAAGGAGTAGCGATAGCATCTGAAACTGCTTCGCCAGCAAGCAATGAAGCTGCAACTACTGAAACTGCAGAAGCAGCTAGCGCAGCTAAACCAGAGGAAAAAGCAAGTGAGGTGGTTGCAGAAACACCATCTGCAGAAGCAAAACCTAAGTCTGACAAGGAAACAGAAGCAAAGCCCGAAGCAACTAACCAAGGGGATGAGTCTAAGCCAGCAGCCGAAGCTAATAAGACTGAAAAAGAAGTCCAGCCAGATGTCCCTAAAAATACAGAAAAAACATTAAAACCAAAGGAAATCAAATTTAATTCTTGGGAAGAATTGTTAAAATGGGAACCAGGTGCTCGTGAAGATGATGCTATTAACCGCGGGTCTGTCGCCCTCGCTTCACGTCGGACAGGTCATTTGGTTAATGAAAAAGCTAGCAAGGAAGCAAAAGTTCAAGCCCTATCAAACACCAATTCTAAAGCAAAAGACCATGCTTCTGTTGGTGGAGAAGAGTTCAAGGCCTATGCTTTTGACTATTGGCAATATCTAGATTCAATGGTCTTCTGGGAAGGTCTCGTACCAACTCCTGACGTTATTGATGCAGGTCACCGTAACGGGGTTCCTGTATATGGTACACTCTTCTTCAACTGGTCTAATAGTATTGCTGATCAAGAAAAATTTGCTGAAGCTTTGAAGCAAGACGCAGATGGTAGCTTCCCAATTGCCCGTAAATTGGTAGATATGGCCAAGTATTATGGCTATGATGGCTATTTCATCAACCAGGAAACAACTGGGGATTTGGTTGAACCTCTTGGAGAAAAGATGCGCCAGTTTATGCTCTATACCAAGGAGTATGCTGCTAAGGTAAACCATCCAATCAAGTATTCTTGGTACGATGCCATGACTTATAACTATGGACGTTACCACCAAGATGGTTTAGGAGAATACAACTATCAGTTTATGCAAAAAGAGGGGGACAAGGTACCCGCTGATCACTTCTTTGCTAACTTTAACTGGACCAAAGAGAAGAATGATTACTCTGTAGCTATGGCCAAATGGTTAGAGCGTAGCCAGTACGATGTCTTTGCAGGTTTGGAATTGCAACAGGGTGGTTCTTATAAGACTAAAGTGAAATGGGATGCCCTTTTAGATGAAAATGGCAAACTTCGCTTGTCACTTGGTCTCTTTGCGCCAGATACTATTACAAGTCTTGGCAAGACAGGCGAAGACTATCATAAGAATGAAAATATCTTCTTCACTGGTTACCAAGGCGATCCAACTGGTCAAAAACCAGATGACAAGGACTGGTACGGGATTGCCAACCTAGTTGCGGACCGCACGCCAGCAGTAGGTCATACTTTTACCACTTCTTTTAATACAGGTCATGGTAGAAAATGGTTCGTAGATGGTAAGGTTTCTAAGGATTCTGAGTGGAATTACCGTTCAGTTTCAGGTGTTCTTCCAACATGGCGCTGGTGGCAAAAATCAACTGGTGATAAGTTGAAAGCAAGCTATGATTTTGAAGATGCTTATAATGGTGGAACTTCTCTTAAATTTGCAGGGGATCTTTCAGGTGCGACCAAGCAAGATGTGAATTTGTACTCTACTCGCTTGAAGGTGACAGATACAACCAAATTGCATGTTGCCCACAAAGGAGGCAAAGGGACCAAGGTTTATGTAGAATTTGCAACCAAGAAAGATTATACCTATGGTGATAAAGCTGCCCGTAAAGAATTGACAGTTTCAGATAACTGGACTACCGATGATTTTGATTTGAGTGCCTTGGCAGGTAAAACAATTTACGGTATTAAACTCTATTTTGAAAATGACAAAGACTTAAAAGGTTATCAATTTAACCTGGGGCAATTGACCATCAGCAATAATCAAGATGCTCCTCAGGCACCAACCACAGTAGCTGTAGCCAAACAAGTCCTTAAAAATGCCCAAGAAGCGGAAGCAGTTGTACAATTTACTGGTCATAAAGATGCTGATTTCTATGAAGTCTATGAAAAGGATGGCGATGCTTGGCGCCTATTGACAGGTTCATCTGCAACTACGATCTACCTACCAAAAGTTAGCCGCTCAGCTAGTGCGACTGGTACTAGTCAGGAGTTGAAGGTTGTTGCAGTTGGTAAGAATGGCCTTCGTTCTGAAGCAGCAACTACAAACTTTGAGTGGGGGATGACTGTCCAAGACACAAGTCTTCCAAGACCTCTAGCAGAAAACATCGTTCCAGGGGCTACTGTTATCGGAAGTACCTTCCCAGATACAGAAGGTGGAGAAGGTATCGAAGGTATGTTGAATGGGACCATCACCAGTCTATCTGACAAATGGTCTTCTTCTCAATTAAGTGGTAGTGTGGATATTCGTTTGACCCAGCCACGTACAGTTGTTAGATGGGTGATGGATCATGCTGGAGCTGGTGGAGAATCTGTCAACGATGGTTTGATGAACACCAAAGACTTTGACCTCTATTATAAAGATGCGGATGGTCAATGGAAGTTGGCTAAGGAAGTCCGTGGCAATAAAGCTCATGTTACAGATATTACCCTTGATAAACCTATCACAGCTCAAGATTGGCGCTTAAATGTTGTCACTTCTGACAATGGAACTCCATGGAAGGCTATTCGTATCTATAACTGGAAAATGTATGAAAAGCTTGATACTGAGAGTGTCAATATTCCGATGGCCAAGGCTGCAGCCCGTTCTCTAGGCAATAACAAGGTACAGGTTGGTTTTGCGGATGTACCAGCTGGAGCAACCATTACCGTTTATGACAATCCAAATTCTCAAACTCCGCTTGCAACCTTGAAGAGCGAAGTTGGAGGAGACCTAGCAAGTGCACCATTGGATTTGACAAATCAATCTGGTCTTCTGTACTATCGTACCCAGTTTCCAGGCAAGGAAATTAGTAATGTCCTAGCGGTTTCCGTTCCAAAAGATGACAGAAGAATCAAGTCAGTCAGCCTAGAAACAGGACCTAAGAAAACAAGCTACGCCGAAGGGGAGGATTTGGACCTTAGAGGTGGTGTTCTTCGAGTTCGGTATGAAGGTGGAGC